>CALDKL010000808.1 GCA_937898895.1 uncultured Verrucomicrobiae bacterium
CTTTCCGATCAGGGAGTGGGGACGGTCGAGATCGTCTTCGAAACCCGGGACACGATCTGATAGGGATCCGCCTGGGAGTTCGGACGACGATCTTCAAGATAACCCTTGTAACCGTTGTTGACGAACGAATGGGGAATCCGGATGGAGGCACCACGATCCGCCACGCCGTAGCTGAACTTGTCGATCGATTGGGTCTCGTGGAGACCGGTAAGACGGAGGTGGTTGTCCGGTCCGTAGGCGGCGATGTGTTCATCGCGATACTTCTCGAAGGCGCCCATGAGGGACTCGAAGTACTCCTTGCCACCCTTGGTTCGCATGTATTCGGTCGAGAAGTTGCAGTGCATCCCGGAACCGTTCCAGTCACCCTGGAATGGCTTGCAGTGAAGAATCACGTCAACGCCGTATTTTTCGCAGATGCGCATGAGGAGGTATCGGGCAACCCAGATCTGATCGGCGGCGGTGCAGGCCCCCTTCCCGAAGATTTGAAACTCCCACTGACCTTTAGCCACTTCGGCATTGATGCCCTCGTGGTTGATGCCGGCGGCGATGCAGACGTCGAGGTGCTCCTCGACGATGGTACGTGCCAAATCACCGACCTGCTTGGAACCGACGCCACAATAGTATTCGCCCTGGGGATCGGGATATCCGGAACCGGGCCATCCGAGAGGGCGTCCGTCCTGGAAGAGGAAATATTCCTGCTCGAGTCCGATCCAGAGGCCCGGATCATCGGGGATGGTGGCGCGATAGTTGGTCGGATGGGGGGTGGTTCCGTCAGGCATCATGACCTCGGCGAGGACGATGAAGCCATTCTGACGGGTCGCATCGGGATAGAGGGCGACCGGTTTCAACATGCAGTCGGAGCTGCGGCCTTCGGCCTGACGGGTCGAGCTGCCGTCGAATCCCCACATCGGACAGTCCGCCAACGTGAAGGAAGCGGGGTCTCCGTCCACCATCTTGGTCTTGCCACGGAGGTTGGGGGTGGGCTCGTATCCGTCCAGCCAGATGTATTCGAGTTTGATTCTTGCCATTTTCTTGTCGTTTTAGTTTTTTGGGATTCGAAGCCCCGCTACTGCATGAGCATCCTGCGCCGACAGCACGAACTTCGGGTTGGGTAACCGCCGCACAGAAAAGCAGATTCCATGCCAAGTGTCAACGAATGTCGAAGAAAATGTGACACATCGGCTCTCGCCCCCCCGTAACAACTGGAGGGTCACTGCCGTCCGTCACTGACGGCAACCTTCGAGAAGGACGGAAAGGAACGTCGTGATGCCGACGAGGGCGGACCTGTGGGCACTCTCCGACAGCACTCCGAGGAGGTCGCCGGCCTGCCGAACGAGTTCCTGTCCGGTGTCGACCGAGGCCTCGATCGCTCCCACATAATCGGCGATGTTGGCGAGAGTGGAAATGTCGATCAGCTCGCGCTGGAGGAGGAGGCGGGTCAGTTTCTCCCGCTGCCGCTCGGTGGCCGAAGCAAGGAGGTTCAGGATGGGCAGGGTGAGCTTCCCTTTGTTGAGATCCGTGCGCAGGGTCTTGCCATATTCTTTCTCGTCCCCGATCAAGTCGATGCAGTCGTCGTAGATCTGATAGGCGGTGCCGATGTTTAGACCAAACTGACAGAGGGCTTCGCAGACCGAGGGCTCTTGACCATTGAGCCGGGCCCCCAGCTCCATCGCGACCGCGAAGAGAGCGGCGGTCTTTTTCCGGATGATGTCGAAATAGTCCTCCCGCCCGAGCTGCATATCAAAACGGCGCTGGGTTTGGATGATCTCTCCGCTGCAAACCTCGTTGGCGGCGATGGCGATTTTCCGACTGACGACCTTGTCGTCGAATTCGGTGGAAAGCATGAGCGCGTGGGAGAAAAGACAGTCGCCGAGAAGGACGCTGAGAGCATTGCCCCATTTTGCGTTGGCGGTGGGAGCCTGTCGGCGGATCTCCGCTCCGTCGATGATGTCGTCATGCACGAGCGTGGCCACATGGATGAGCTCGAGGATCACGGCGAGTTGGTGGTGGTCGTCAGTGACCTGTCCCGTCGCCCCTCCGGCGAGAAAGGCGAGCGCCGGGCGGATGCGTTTGCCCGATGTATCGAGGATGTAAGCGACGTAGGGCTCGACTGCCGGATCGAAAGAACCAGCCTGAGAACGGATGCGGGATTCCACCCGATCAAGATCGGGTCGGAGGAATGCGAAGGGCGAAAGCTCGCTGCCGTTCGAGGGGTCGAGGGTCGCGGATGTCGGAGTCATGGGAAATCCTGCTCAATGAAGGGATGCGGAGCGGAAAGTCAATCCGCGATTGACCGGGATGTGATTCCGTCGTGCCTCCCCCCCCACGCTGTCCCGATCCTGACCAAGCCAATCAGTCAGTGGGTGGGCGCGGCGATGGTGTTGTCGAGGATCTCCCGCCGACGGGTCTCTACGATGCGCGCGGCAATCTCGAGAATGGTCTCTTCGAGAATGAGGCGGAGATGGCTGCCGGGACCGTAGTCGGCAGGGGCGATGTGTTTGATCCGGCCCGCCACGCCGGAAAGTTGGAACGCCTTGCGAAAACTGATCCGGGTGGTGTCGTTGGGATTGTAGACGGCAATGCTGTGGCCCCCGAATCGCTTCATCACGGTGAAACAAGGCACGTCGGTGGGACCATCGCCAAGATAGATCATGTTGGGGAAGGGAATCGGACGAAGAGGGTCGGGCATGTGGTCGTTGACGTCCTCGGACGGATCGAGCATGCCCTTGTTGATACGGAACAAGTATTGGGTCTTGGAAGTATGGGAGATGACACGTCGAGGAAAGGAGATCCGCCCGGCCGAGTTTTCCGCGAACTCACAACCAAAGACATCCTTCACAAAGGGGCGCAGCCGACTGCCATCGATGAGTGCCTTGATGCCGCTCGAAACGATGTAGTGCTCGATCTTCACGCCCATCGCCCGGTGTTCGTCGGAGAGGATGGTGTCGAGTTCGCCAAACATCTCCGGAAGTCCCGGAAAAAACTGGAGTCCTTTTCCCAGTTCCTTGAGATCCGCATTGCTGGGACCATCCATCTCGAGGTAGTCGATCATGGCCTTGAGATAGGCGAGTTCGCTCTCATACCCCTGCTCCTCGACGAGGACTTTGCAACGCTTCCAGAATTCCGCCGGATTGATCCCGAACTTCGGAAAGAGCACCTCATCCTGCATGTAGGTGGGACTCAGGGTCTGATCGTAATCGTAGACGATTCCGATGATGTTTTGCGGTGCGGCCATGATGGATTCCAATCAACGGCCCGATTCCGGGCAATCAAGCAATTTTGGAGGATCCGGCGGGACGGGACTCGATTTCGCGAAGGGCGGATTCCAGATCGGGATACTGCCAGGCAAACCCAAAGGCTCGCATCGCTACCGGTTCGACACGTTGCCCGTCGAGAAAGAGCGAGCCCATGCCTCCGGGGAGATGCCGCAGCAGCCAGGCCGGGACGGGAAACATGGCCGGGCGTCCGAGGACTCGGGCGAAGGAGGCGGTGAACTCGCGATTCGTCACCGGACAAGGGGCTACGGCATTGACAGGACCATGCACCGAGGCATTTTCGACGCAATCGGCGAAGATCCGGGCAAGATCGGCGATGTGGATCCACGACATCCACTGGCGACCCTTTCCAAGCCGCCCCCCGAGGCACCAGCGAAACAACGGTCGCAATCGTTTCACAATCCCTCCCCGACCGAGGACGATCCCGATGCGCGGGGTGACGACCCGGACCCCGAGGGAGGCCGCGCGAGCTGCGGAGCGCTCCCAATCCCGGCACACCGAGGCCAGAAAACCAAATCCCACATCGCTGTCTTCGTCGAGCACCTCATCCCCGCGGTTCCCGTAATATCCGATTGCCGAGGCTGAGACAAACACGAGCGGACGGCGCGTGCGCGAAATTTCCTCCATCGCCACGACGAGATCGTTCGTAAGATCGACGCGGCTCTCGTGAATGCGGCGTTTCCGGTCGCGGGTCCACAACGACGACACCGGCTCGCCCGCCAGGTGGATGACCGCTTCAAGGTCCGAAAGGTCGATCGCGCCTGGGTCGGCCAGAGAACGGACCTCCTCGACTCCGGAAATCCGCCGGGAAGGGTCGCGGGAAAAGGCGACGAGCGACCAACCGCGTCGCCGACCTTCCTCCATGATGGCCGAGCCGAGAAATCCGCCCGCCCCCGTGATGCCTACCTTCATTCGGCCACACTACCCCGTCATTGGGGAAAGAAAACCGCTTGTTCGGCCTCCCGCGACGGGACTTGCCTCAGGCGTTCGCTTCGGCTCGCTGCTGATCGAGAATCACCACGAATTCGCTGGAATTGCGGCGGAGCTGGGTCAATCCGTCCTGCGATTCGGCGGACAGACCCGGCTCCATGAGGATCAATTCGGCAAAGCCGGTCACCGACCCGATCATGTTGCGAAAGTCGTGCCGGAGTTCTTTGTCGTGCAGGGAGAAATCGGCAATGGTGTTGAGTTTTTTCCGGATGGCGATTCCCGCGCTCTCGATGTAGCCAAACAATTCAGGCCCATCCTCCCCATATTCCCCTACCCTTGACCGAAGCGCCAAGGCCGTCTGCACGGTGTCGCGCGCCAGCTCGCGGAGTCGGTTGAGGGACGGGTCGCGACTGACCACGTCCGCCACCTCTGCCTCGGTCGGCGCATTGACCCGCTCCACTTCCCGACGCAGTGCTTCGATGACCTGGCGACTGCTGTCGTGGGTCGGCAGGACGGAGAGAACCCCTGCCGTGCGCGCCTTTTCAAAGATCTGCTGGTTCACCGCCGAAGCGAGCCCGAAGAAGGGCACGTTGGCCAGAGTTCCGATCCCACGCACCGCCTGGATCGCGCTCCAGAGCCCCAGTTCGGCCAGATCGAGATCCACCACCATGAAATCCGGAGTATGCTGGCGGCAGAATTCGACCATCTGGATCGGATTCCACACCACCGCAGTCTGGAATCCTTCCTGGCCAAGGGCCTGCTGGTAGCGTTCTCCCACTTGGCGCTCACCGGCAACGATCAAGACTTTGTTCATAGGGACAGTTCGGAATTCAAATTAGAATCAAATAATCAAATTTCCATAAATTTACTGATTTTTAATCTTATTCCAACTGATTTTTTAAAAAAATTCATTCTTTCTCTGAAAATCGCCCGTTGCGCCCAGTCGGAGGTGCCCTACAGTGGCAATCCTCAACGAACCAACCCTGAACTCAACTCAAGATTCTCAATCGACCCATGAAGTTTGCGATCAGCACCCTCTTTGCCCTCTCCTTCCTCGGAAACGCTGCGCTCCGCGCCCAGGATGCCTTTGAAATCACCCTCACGGCGGACAAAGTCCAGTTCCTCTACGACAAGAAGGAATTCACCGTGAAACCGGGTCAGACGGTAAAGCTGACCCTGATCAATCCCGCCGACAGCGTTACTCGCCAGCCGCACAACCTGCTCATCGTCAAGCCCGGTAAGAAGGACGTGGTCGGCATGGCCGCCAATGCCGGCATCGCCGACCCGGCCTTCCTCACGACCAAACAGGCGATCCCGGATTCTCCGGATATCCTGCACCACACCAAACTCGTGCAACCGGGTGACAAGGATACGATCGAGTTCACCGCCCCCGCCGAAGCAGGAGAGTATCCCTTTCTCTGCACCTATCCGGGCCATTGGGCGATCATGAACGGAGTCATGAAAGTGGTCCCCTGACGTTCTTGCGTCCGGGTTCCGAACGAATCTCCCACTCCAAAACCCGCTCCCGACTTGTCCGGAGCGGGTTTTTTGTGCCCTCCTCGTTGGTTTTGCAGGAGGCAGGGAATGCGTCGCCGAACCCAATCAGAAGGATCTTCAAGAATCGATTTGTATCCGGAACGGTAAGCAGGCTTCGACGGTGGAAGGCTGATAGCATGGGCTGAGTGCAGCCCAAACCACTCCGCGCAACGCTCCCCCTGAGAGTGAGCCTCTCCCAGCCCAGTTGGCCGATGCGCTGCGCTGGCCTCCGGACACTCCCGGCGGGCGTTTTTACGCAGAGTGGGACTCTCAGGCTCCAGTCAGTCGCGAGGGACAACTTGTGTTCTTCTTCCCGTTCCTGGAGGCAGGAGATCGCTGGCCGGAGTTCCTGCGCGACTGCCCACTGCATTTTGTCGGCAATCGCGGCAGCGGCAGTGACAACGTCGTGGTGAACATTCCCCGAAACTCCTCGACCGAGTTCGCACCGCCATCCGTATGCGTGGATTC
>CALDKL010000809.1 GCA_937898895.1 uncultured Verrucomicrobiae bacterium
CGGCCCCGTTGCCGAGGAGAAGGATTTTCTCGCGTGTCGCCCTCTCGACACGGGTTTCGCTCCGGCAGGAAAAGAGCGCGAGCGCAGCGACGAGCCCCGTCAGACCCAAGAGGGTGCGATCGGTCGTTCGACCCTGATGGGTGCGGGCACTACGTGGGCTGGGCATGGACGCCGGAGTGTTGGCCGGATTCCGACAGGATTCAACGCGAAAGCGCGTCAGTCCTGCCGAGATCGCCCCAGGGGGGGAGGGCAAATGACTATCCCGGAGACGAGCCGAAGACGTAGTCTTTCAACTGGTCAATCAGAGCCCCCTGGGCAGAAATGATGTGCCGAACGAGATCGCCGATGGAAACAATCCCGATGAGTTCACCGTCCTGTACCACGGGGAGGTGGCGGATAGAACGCTCCGTCATCAACTGAAGGCAGGTGACCACCTTCGTCGAAGGCGGCACGGTGATGACTTCCTTTGTCATGATCGCGGAGACGGCCGTCTCTCGGGAAGATCGCGCTTTGAGGATGACCTTGCGGGTGTAATCCCGTTCGGAAACGATGCCGACGATCGTGTTTCCATCCACTACCGGCAGCGCCCCGACATTCTTCTCCGACATGGACTGAATGGCCTCGAAGACCGTTTGCTCGGGAGCGATCGTCCAGACGGACTTGGTTTTCTTGTAGTTGATGATCGAATTGATGGTGTCGACAATGTCCATGATATCAGCTCGGATGTTCGCGAGGGAGGTCATCTTACTCGGAGCCGGGTGCCAATGGGAATCAAGAATCCAAAAATTTCGCGTACCGCGCAAATCGGTCGCCCAGGGGAGGGGGCAAATCTCCCCGCTTCCGGCTTTGCTCTCGTGGCAATTCCGCTCTACTCTCTCGATCCACAGACCCAAGTATGAAGACCTGGCACTACGCGACCGCAAACAACGAACAGTTCCAAACGAGCGAGTCGGATCTCCCCGCCCTCGCAAGCAATGGCACGATCACTCCCCAGACCCGCGTCTGGACCAGCGGTATGGCCAATTGGGCCGCCGCCGGAGAAGTGATGCCGCAACTCTTCGGCCATCCCGGCACGACACCTCCGGCGATGCCGGCGGGGGGGCCTCCTCCGATGCCCGCCGGGGGGCAACGATGCCACGAGGTCGACTACGAAATCTTTGGCGACGACATGCAGCTCGTCGAAATCGAACTCGATCCGGGCGAGACCGTCATCGCCGAGGCCGGGGCAATGAACTACATGGAGGAAGAGATCACCTTCGTCACGAAGATGGGAGACGGCTCCAATCCGAACGAAGGAATCATGGGCAAACTCCTCTCCATGGGCAAGCGAGCCCTCACTGGCGAATCGGTCTTCATGACGCATTTCAGCAACGCCGGATCCGGGCGGAAACGCCGCGTTGCCTTCGCCGCCCCTTTCCCCGGAAAAATCATCGCCCTCGACCTTTCCCGGATCGGAGGGGAGGTCACCTGCCAGAAGGATTCCTTCCTCTGTGCCGCCTTCGGCACGCAAGTCACCATTGCCTTCAACAAAAAGCTCGGCGCCGGCTTCTTCGGCGGCGAGGGCTTCATCCTCCAGAAACTGCGCGGCGACGGAAAAGCCTTTGTCCACGCCTGCGGCACGATTATCGAACGCGAGCTGAAGGGAGAGACCCTGCGGGTCGACACGGGCTGCCTCGTGGCCTTTTCGCCCGGCATCGAGTACAGTATCGAACGTGCCGGAAACCTGAAATCGATGGTCTTCGGGGGAGAGGGCCTCTTCCTCGCCACCCTGCGGGGACACGGTCACGTCTGGCTGCAGAGCCTTCCCTTCTCCCGTCTCGCGGATCGCGTCATCCAGGCCGCTCCGTCGATCGGCGGCACCCAGCAGGGCGAAGGAAGTGTGCTTGGCGGACTGGGAAGACTGCTCGACGGGAATTGATTGAGAGATGGCTCAGTTTCCGCCGGCGGTGATGGTGACCCCGGCGGAGCCGGTGGCACCGAGCACGCCGAGTCCCTCCTGCACCGCCACGGCCTGGGCGGCAGTAATGAGGACGGCCTCGACATAGCGGTCGAGTTTCGTCCACGGGCT
>CALDKL010000810.1 GCA_937898895.1 uncultured Verrucomicrobiae bacterium
CGTATTGTTGCCGAAAACTGTCGCCTTCGCCTTACGGCTGCCGGAGCGTTTTGGAGAGAAGGCGGCCTGGAAAGTTGTCGTCGCTCCGGGGGCTAGGACGGTGGTGGCGATCCGTTTCACACGGAAGTCACGGCGGGCACGCCCCGTCAGGGCGACTCCGAGGTTTGTTGCCGGGAGTCCTCCGATATTGGCGACCGAAATGCGCTGGGTGCGACTGCGCCTTCCGATTTCCGTCGCCGGGAATTGTTTTCTTCTCGGTACCTGCAATTCGGGGGGGGCCGCCTCTACGGTCACTTCGAGCGTGGTCGAATTCGCCGTGCCAAAGGCATCAGACACGGTGTAGGTGACGAGGTAGTCTCCTGGCGCGAGACTACCCGGATCGAAGAAGCCACCGGACACCCCTGGCCCGCCAAAGGTTCCACCCTCCGGAGAGACGCCGATGGTCGAGAGCGCGAGCGAGTTCGCTCGCTCCGAGATGCGAAGACTGGAGACGGCGAACTCGGGAGCAGCGAACATTTCGTAGGCTCCGATATCAACCGTCGCAGCCGAGGATGCAGATCGTCCCTTGACGAGGCGTGTGAATCCAGCTCCGCGCTGGTCGTCCGCGATGGGGGCTGCATTCCCGTCGAAGGCGAGGGAATTGACTCCTGCATCGATGGCCGGGCTGCCGACGAGCAGATCGAAAGTCGGAGTCGGCCCCCCGTGATCCGCAAGCGCACCAAGAAGTGGATCGAGGGGGGTGAGCGCCGTGCCGAGGAGGAGGGAAACCGTGAAGCCGGTCGCGCCGTCGGTGATGCCGACGAGATTCCCGCCGACGTCCTCGAAGTCTCCACTCGCGTCGGGATCACCGACGAGGGCGGTGTTGCCAGCGAGGATGGAATTTGCGGCGGTGGCCAATCCGCCGGATTGGTGGATTCCGCCCCCGTCGACAGCAAGGTTCCCGGTGATGGTCGAGTGAATGAGCGAGAGTGCCCCTCCGACGAGTGCCAGACCACCTCCCGTCCCGCCGGCGGAGATGTTTTCGCACACGGTTGAATTGATCACGATCACCGTTCCGCCAGAAACGAAGATTCCCGCGCCCTGAGGGGCGACACCGCTCCGGATGACCGATGCATCAATGGTCACGGAGCCGTCGATCACGGCAATGCCGCCCCCCGCCACACTCGCGGAATTGTCCTGCAGGAGGCAACGCCGGACGACGACGGTACCACCGTCAACCTCCAGGCCGCCGCCCTGGATACCCAGACCGTCGACCAAAGTCAGATCGGCGATCAAAATCTCGTCGGAAGGATGGCTCCCGGAGAGGGAAAAAACGCGACTCGATCCGTTTCCGCTTACGGCGAGACGACGTGCTCCGGGGCCTGCGACGGCAACCTTTCCCGAGATCTCGAGTTCGCTTCCCCCGAGGACGATGGTGCGCGATCCGCCGTCGTGGAAATCGGTCGCGCCCCCGGCGGTGGTATTGGAAAAATCGACTGTTTGGGATCCTGTCAGGGTCGCGGCATAGGCAAGGGCTTCCCGCAGACTAGTCTGGCCGTCGATTTCATCTACAAGATCCTGCGGGATGGTGACGGTCAGACCGGGCGTTTCGGCGACGGTGACGGTGAGGCCGGTTTGGTTCGTTCCGCCGCTGCCTCCGATCACGTAGGTGACCGTGTAGGATCCAAGGGCCAACCCTGTCGGATCAAAGGAACCGTTTGCCGGATCCACCCCGGTCCCGGCAAACGTTCCTCCAGGGGGGGTGGCACCGCTCGCGGCTGCAAGGTCGAAGACAGCCCCACCGGAAACGACGCGGAGGCTGTCGTCGGCGAAGACCGGAGCAGCGATCAACTCGTAGGCACCGAGGTCGATCCGGGCAGCGGGGTTGGCAGCGATTCCCTTTGTGACACGGGCATAGCCCGCCCCGCGCTCGTCGGTATCGAGGCTCGGGGAAAAGCCGGTCGGAAGGAAGGCTGGGTCACCCGCGTCGATTGCCGGGCTGCCGATGACGAGTTGATGGGTCGGGACGGGGCCTCCATTGTCGGCGAGCACGGTGTCGAGGACCGTCGCAGGGTTGATCGTGCCGCCCCCGTCGATGCCGACGAGGTTTCCGGCGGCCCCGTGGGCGATGCCCCCGGCCGTGCCAGCGTCACCGACGAGGGTAAAGGTCGCTGAAACCGTTACGGTTCCTTCAATGTCGGACGGCGTCGTGGCAGTTCCCCTGAAATTCCCCGCGATGATCGAGTGCGAGATCGACTCCGTGCCTCTCACGTCCAGGCCGCCTCCGCCGGCGGCTGCACTGGCGCGGTTTCCCGTAACGGTCGAATGGGACAAGGACATGATTCCGGCATTGGTGATCGCGCCTCCGCCTCCCTGGCCCGCCGCTACGTTCGGGGCTTCGTTTCCGGAGAAAGTCGAGTTGATGACTGCCAGAGTGCCCTGGTTGGCGATCGCGCCGCCGCCTCCTCCCGTTCCGTTCGCCGAATTCCCGCTGAACGAGCTGTCCCGGACCAGAACAGAGCCGCCGACGACGGCGAGGGCTCCGCCAAAGGTGAAGGCGGAATTGTCCGCGAGGTGGCAGCGCTCCAGCTTCAGAGTTGCGGTCCCGTCGTGGAGGATCGCCCCACCCGCTCCGTCGGTGGCCGCTCCATTCGCGTGTCCGAATGTCAGGGTCATTCTCCGGATCGAGACCTCGCCTGCCGTCGCCGAAACCTGAAAGATCCGGCTCGAGCCTCCGCCTGATACGAAGAGTCGGTCAGCGCCGGGACCGGCGATCACGAGAGGGCCGGATACGACGATCTGCGTCCCGCCGAGGGTAATTGTGTCCGCAACTGCGTCGGCAAAGATCGCTCCGTCGAAGCTCACCGTCTCGGCACCGGGAAGGGCGTTCGCGTTTTCCACCGCCTGACGAAGGGAGCCAGTCCCCGCGTCGTCGGTCGTCATGACGGAAAAACTGTTTTGGGAAATGGTCACGGTGGCAGAATCTTCCGGCGCAGCCGCCAGGGAATAACCGCTCGCAGTGAGGAGGTTCAATTGCACCGTCTCGGCAGCCTCGGCGGGATTCGAGCTTTCGACGAGGGCAGTGAGGAGAATCGTCGCACTGGTGG
>CALDKL010000811.1 GCA_937898895.1 uncultured Verrucomicrobiae bacterium
TCCTCCTTGCCCTTCACCTTCCACTCCACCTGCTCTTGATCGCGTCGGAGTTCGCGGGCCTCGCCGAGAGCGGCCTCACGTCCCTCGAAGATCGCCGAGATCAGTTGGTCGATGATGCCGCCAGTCTCTTCCCCAAGCAGTGCGCCCATGCCTTCGTCGAAGCTGCGGTCTCCCGCAAGGACGGTGGCGGCGAGTTCATCGACGAGATGCTCGCCTGCGATCGAGACGGGTTCCGATTCGGGGGCGGCGAGTTTCATCGCCGGTTCGATCTGGCCGGCATCCGTCAGCCCTGCGAGTTTCTTGGCAAGGCCGTCGCGGTAGACGACTTCTTCGATGCGGTCGTCGAGTTCGTCCTTGATCCTGCGGGTCTCGGCGCTCGCCTGTTTGATGAGATCGGGGTCACCCGATTCACGAGCCGCAGCGACGTTGGCCTCGGCCTCCGCGATGCGAACGGAGAGTTCTTCCTGGATCTCCACGACTTTGCGAAGATTGGCGAGATACTGGCCCGGCTTCTGATCGTAGATGGCCTCGGCGATCATCTGCACTTCGGCGAGGCGCTTGTCGGCGTAGAGGGCTCGCCCGGGGTCGGGAAGATCGGGATCCGCCACGGTCATCGCAACGAGCGAATCCCAGATCTGCTCGGCACTCATGCGTCGGAGAATGGGACCGGCAAAGGGATGGGGAGATCCCGCGACGGGTTCCTCGCGAGATGCCTCGCGCTGATAGGCTCTCGTCTTGTAGAGAATGCGCTGAAATGCCCTGAGGTCGAAGTCGAGCGAGAGCATGAGATCCTCGAGGTAGTCCATGAGCGGAGCGTTCACCGCAACGGTGTTGTCCTTGAAATCATCGACCGGTTCAATCAGCCCGAGACCGAATGCACGCTTCCAGAGTCGGTTCGCGATGACCTTGGCGAAACGCGGATTCTCCCGCGAGGTAAGCCAGTCGGCGAAAACACCGACGGGATGAGCACTCTCCGAGACGACCGCTTCCTGACCAAACAAGGTCGAAGGCTCGACTGTCGAACGGGGTGCGGCGTCGTCGTATTGGTAGTCACCCGGCAGCTTGAGCTGGCGATCGGTGGCATTCACATTGTTGAAGCGCAACGGAAAGAGGATTTCAGAGGAGGCTCTCCGCAAGGCTCCCTCTTCTCCGGCGGAAAGACCACCCGACTTCTTTTTCCCTTTCGCCGCCTTTCCTCCCTTCACGCCTGCGGTGGCCCGCTTCTCCCGGAGAAGTCCCAAGGCCCGCTCCTGCACGGGATGATTGTTTGTCCCGCTCATCCCATAGGTAAATGCGGCGAGGTGGTAGTAGTCCATCTGCGTCCAGGCATCGAATGGGTGGTTGTGGCATTGGGCACAGACAATCTGAGTGCCCAGGAAGACCTGGGTGGTCATCGCGAGATTGTCCAGCGGCATGCCGAAATCGCGGAGGTAGTACCCGATCGCCGGATTCTCCCAACTGCTGCCGGAGGCAGTGATGAGATCGCGGACGACTTCGTCGTAGGGGCGGCTGGCACGGATCGCATCCTTGATCCAACGCTCGTAGGCGATGCCAGCTCCGATGCTCTGATTGTTGCCGGAAATGGAGGTCCTCATGCGGAGGAGATCGGCAAACCAATTGTAAAAATGGGAGACGTATCCATCGGATCCGGCAAGAGAATCGACGAGTTGGTTACGTTTGTCAGGATCCTCGGACTTGAGAAAGGCGAGAGTTTCCGACTTCGTGGGGATGCGTCCGATGAGGTCGAGGTGGATTCGACGGACAAACACCTCATCGTCGGAGTCGGGGTTGGGAGCGATTCCCTCTTTTTTCAATCCCTCGAGGACGAGTTGGTCGATGCGGGCGATCGCCGCCGCCTCGTCGGCACCAAGGCACAGGCTCAGCAGGGAATTGGAAAACGCCGCGAGCACGGCGAGGGCAGGGAGGATTCTCATCTCGGGGAAAAGAGAATGGACCCCGCCGCCCCGTCCTCGTTCCTCACGTGATTGCGCCAGATCACTTTTTCAGTTCGGCAAAAATGAGGCGTCCCGCGCTCGTCTGCACGGCCCCGGCGACGACGATCAGTTGCTGGGAGCCGATGTGGCGCCTGGCGTGGTTCACCACGATCATGGTCCCGTCGGGGAGATAGCCGACCGCCTGATGCTCGTCGCGGCCTTCCTTGACGAGTTCCAGGGCGAGTTCATCGCCGGGCGAGACGATCGGTTTCAGGGCGAGGGAGAGTTCGTTGAGATTGAGGACGGAGAGTCCCTTGAGCCGGGCGACCTTCCCGAGATTGGCGTCATTGGTGAGAATGCGCGCGTCCATGAGATCGGCGAGCTGGACCATCTTCGCGTCGAAGGAGAGGCCATTTTCAAACGACTCGTCGCGCACCGTGATTTCGATCTTTCCGGTGGCCTTCATGGCGTTGAGCGCGTCGAGTCCGCGGCGGCCTCGACTCCGTTTCACCTCGTCGGAGGAATCCGCCATCTTCTGGAGTTCCTCGAGGACAAACCGGGGCACCACGAGCGATCCGCCGAGGAATCCAGCTTCGCAGATCCCGGGGATACGGCCGTCGATGATGATATTCGTATCGAGCAGGGTGGGCAGATCCTGAAGCGAATCCTGACGGAAGCGAACGTAGGGGATGAGCAGGGAGAATTCCTCCCGCTTGCTCCGGAGGGCGAGCATGACGCCGATAAACCCGAAGCCAAGGAACATCGCGAGATTGAAGATGCTGCCCGCGAGAGGAAACTGTTCGCCCCAACCCGCTTCAAAAATCCCGATCCGGGTGACGAGCCAGGCGCAGAGAAAGCCGATGAGGAGTCCAAAGGTACCATGCGAAAAGGAGCGGAAAGTGAGCAAGCGCAACATGATGTCGAGCACGATCAGGATGGAGGCAAAGCCCAGCCCCACGATCGCGCCGAACCACCAGATGTGAACGGCCTCCCCCATGGCGACGATGGCACCGATGAATCCCGCGAGAAGCAGGAAGAACATCCGGATGACGTTGAGGAGGGCGGTGGTGCTCATGGGTTGCGGAGGAAAAAAGAAGGGAAACCATACTCCCAGTGGGCGAGAATTGCGAAGATCGGTTTTCCCTCCTGTTCCCGTGCCCTTTCCTCACGAGGAACCGCGAGGACCCGCCCCCGCGAGGCGCAAGCCGGATTTCCCGCAGGGCTGTGTGGGACATACCGTCCACGGGGATCCGGGCCGGAACGAAGCAGGAGCGAGCCGCAGACAGTCGAAGCAGGCAGGGTATGAGAAATGGGGTTACCTCCGACATCTCGCCGCCATCCACTTGCCTCGCCGGACCCGCTCCCGCACTGGCAGCCCCGATCTTCCGGCAGCGAGATTCACGGTTTCCGACTGGGTGCCGAGAAACCCCGAGACGATCACCTCCCCTCCTGGCCGGAGATGTGCGGGAAATCGCGGAAACAGGGCCACGAGGAGGTCGCTGAAGAGATTTGCGGCGATGAGATCCCAGGGATCGGAGGGTGCCGCCTCCATCCGGAGCACCGCGTCGTCCTCGACAAAATCAATCCGATCCGCGACGCCGTGGCGGATCGCATTCTCTCGTGCGTAGGTAAGGGCCATGGGATCGTTTTCCACGGCGAGCACCCGTTCGGCACCCAGGCGAGCCGCAGCAATGGCGAGGATCCCGCTCCCGCAGCCCAGATCGAGCACACTCCAGGGCGAACGGGTCCGAGACCTTGCGAAATCCACGAGAAAGCGCAGACAGCCCGCCGTGGTGGGGTGACTGCCCGTGCCAAAGGCGAGTTGAGAGGGAAATCCAAGGACGATGCGGCCGGGATGCTGTCGCTCGATCCGCTCGATGGCGTTCTCATCATTCGTGTCGGTGACGATGAGCCGGTCCCGGATGCGGAGAAGATGGGGGCGACCCGTCTGCGGAGAAGGCTTCCATTGGACTGAGGCGAGTGACTCCACGGTTCCTCCGAATCGGTCACGCAGAAACTCGGCCTCTGCCTCGGTCGGGAGATAGACCGACAACTGCCAACGTTTCCGCTTCACGGGTTTCTCGAGGACGTAGGAAATTTCCTCACCGACAAACCGATTCTCCCACTCCTCGAGCCGATCCTCCTCCACAAACTTCGACCAGCGATACAACGTGTCCAAAGCCTGCCCCTCCCGGATGATGATAATTGGAGCGGGTGATGAGATTCGAACTCACGACATCAACCTTGGCAAGGTTGCGCTCTACCCCTGAGCTACACCCGCATGGACCGCCTTGCGACGGAGCGGACGGTAAGGTGGCGGGAACC
>CALDKL010000812.1 GCA_937898895.1 uncultured Verrucomicrobiae bacterium
GACTTTCCCGCGCGCCTTCTGATCGATCGGCTCGCCACACAGACCAAGGGCGTCGTCCGGAAGGAGGACTACGATACGCGGACAGTCACCGCGCAAATAGATCTACACCTTCTCAAGCTTGTTGAGACCGGCGACTACGTCATCAGCCTCCGTTCGTTCCAGGGCGGGATTGAAGTCGCCCACTATCGGGGAATCATCAGCCCCGCCTACACTGTGTTGAAACCACGTGGCGAGGCGAAGTCCGGCTACTATTCCAAATTCTTCAAATCGCGCCAGTTCATCGACAGTCTTTCCCTCTTCGTTACTGGCATTCGCGAAGGGCAGAACATCGACTACGAGCGGATGAGCCGCGCCGAAATGCCTTGCCCGCCCCCCGACGAACAAGCGGCGATCGTGCGATTTCTGGACCATGCTAACCGGAAGATCGACGGGTTCATCCGGGCGAAGCGGAAGCTGATCGCGCTGCTGGGGGAGCAGAAGCAGGCCATCATCCACCGGGCAGTCACTCGCGGCCTCGACCCCAACGCCCCCCTCAAACCCTCCGGCATCCCCTGGCTCGGCGACATCCCGCAGCATTGGGAGGTGCGGCGGATCAAATATCTCCTGCGGGAGGTGGACAATCGTTCTGCGACTGGAAAGGAGCAGTTGCTATCCATGCGAATGCACCACGGGCTTGTCGTGTTTGCTGAACATTTCAGTCGCCCTCCGCAGGCTGCAACTTTGGTCGGGTTCAAAATCGTCAAGCCACGGCAGTTCGTCGTGAACCGGATGCAAGCCGGCAACGGCGTCATCTTCCCCTCGTGCCTCA
Organism: uncultured Verrucomicrobiae bacterium; assembly: GCA_937898895.1. GTDB lineage: Bacteria > Verrucomicrobiota > Verrucomicrobiia > Verrucomicrobiales > DEV007 > Arctic95D-9. The sequence continues at coordinate 809 of CALDKL010000812.1, forward strand.
ACATCACTGGCCTCGTCAGCCCAGACTACGCCGTGTTTGATCCGATTGCCGACGTGAACGTAGATTACTTGGGCGAGCTGTTCCGGACCCGCACCGTCCGAACAAAATTCCGAGCGGAGTCCAAAGGGCTCGGCACAGGCACTTCGGGTTTTATGCGCCTCTACAATGACCGATTCGGTGCAATCCACATCCCGTTACCACCACGCGCTGATCAGGACGCCATTCTCAAAGGGCTCGGCGAAGAACTCTCCGACCTCAACGCCGCCATCGCCCGCACGGAGCGAGAGATCGCGCTGATGCAGGAATACCGGACACGGCTCACAGCTGACGTGGTTACAGGCAAGCTGGACGTGCGCCCCGCCGCCGCGAACCTATCGGAGGAAGCTGAGGGAACCGAAGAAACATTGGATACCACAACGGGAGATGAAGGGGAATCTACCGAAGAATTAGAAACAACGCTGCCATGACAGACAGCACAGCCGAGCAACCTTCGCCAGGCCAAACTTCTCAACAAATTTTGGAAGAAATTCTGAAAGCCGAGAAAGAAGGGACATTTGAAAAATCGCCCGAGCCTCCGCGGAGGCTGCCGACGATCACTGACCATCTCGTCGCGTTCATCGATATTCTCGGCTTCAGCAACAAGATCATCGCCGCAAAGACCGACGCGGACTTGAAAGAAATCTACGAGGAGGTGAGGACGGTGCAGCGCGAACTCGAAAAACCCTCTGCCGTTGAAGATCCGTTCGAGCAAGAAGACGTGAATCTGGATCACGGGAAGAAGGTGATCGCTCTCTCCGACGGCGTCGTGGTGGCTATCACTTCAGACTGCAAAGCCGGTCCGGTGATGACCCCATACGACCTCTTCATGCTGGAGATTTGGACCATCATCATCGCCCAAGCGCGATGTGTGTGTCGCGGTATCTTCCTTCGCGGCGGGATCGGGCGTGGAACGTTCTTTTTCGAGGACGACATCCTGCTTAGTCCGCCGCTCGTTACCGCTTATCGGCTTGAAACCAACTGCGCCGTGTATCCAGTGATCGTGGTGGAAGCGGAGACCGTGGACTTCCTATTTAATCAAAAAGGACGTTCTCGATATAAAGGCAACGCCGACCCGTCTCTGAAATATTTCCGACCATTCACGTCTCCAAAGTATCCCGATGCCAAGCTCTACATGCTCGACTACCTCCCAGTGACGCGTGACGAAGATCACGGCTGGATTTTCCGGGAGGACTACGACGAATATCGAAAGGCGAGTGGTGAAGAAAAAAGTGCAGTGCTCTACCGTCGCGACGTGAAAAATGCCGCTTGGTTTTTAGGGCATCACAAAAAAGCGGTGCTCGACGCGTATCAGGCGGCAGACCGACCAGAGGTAAAGGAAAAATACACCTGGCTGATGAACTACCACAACGAATGCGTCCCTGACTACGATCCGATCTTCGAGCAGCACCGAATCGAAATCCCAGTGGAAGCATGAGCACATACCCAAGAGGATCAGAATGGCGATTGTGGGACCTACATATCCACACACCGGCTTCCTACAATTTCAATGGTCAGCGATTCGTCACCATGACGGCGGCGGAAAAAAGTGCAGCGATCTCGCAAATCATCACCAATATCAACGAAAGCGAGGTAGCCGCCTACGCCATCAACGACTACTGGACTTTCGACGGGTATCTCGCACTTAGAAGTGCGCATGAAGCCGGTGAAACCATTCAGAAGACACTATTCCCGGCTATCGAGCTTCGCATCGAATCGGCATCCGAGGCTCGACTGAACATCCATGTGCTCTTCTCCGATAAACTGACCGTTCAACAGCTTCAGGACTTCAAAAGTCACCTAAAGCTAAAGGTGATAGACCGCTCACTTTCCGACGAAGCAATTCGGGATTTCGCCGGAGAACTCGATGGAGCAAAAGCCAAAATCCATGGGGCGCCGGACGGATACAAAGACGACCCAGCCGAACTCTTTCTGCTTGGCGCCAAGACGGCAGAAATAACCCAAGCCTCACTCAAGGCTGCTCTCGAGTGTATTCCCAGAGACCGCCGGTTGGTGATGGTTCCATACGACTCCTATGGCGGCATGGATGAGATCGAATGGGAAAGCCAGCCCGCAGAAAATCTATATTTCATGCGTCTCGTAGACGTCGTGGAGACTCGAAAGCAAAAAAACATCGATTTGTTTGCCTGCCGGAAGACGGAGGCTAACAAAGCGTTTATCGAAAACTTCCAAAAAACGATTGGTGGCCGAGCCAAACCCTGCGTCTCCGGCAGCGACGGCCACTCAATCGCTGCTTTTAAAGATTGGCGTGAGGAGACAAAGACCCGGAAAACATGGATTAAGGCGGACCCAACATTCGAAGGTCTGAGGCAGATTCTCTTTGAACCCACGGCACGAGTCCGTGTGCAAGAGACGAGCCCCAGTTTGGACTACACAAAGCCATATCTGAGTTCGATTTCCATCGCACAGGAATTCTCCCCTTTTCCCAGCGACCAAAGCTACGAAAACCCTCGCTTTGGCCAAAATCCAAAACTCGAATTGAATAGCGATCTCG
>CALDKL010000813.1 GCA_937898895.1 uncultured Verrucomicrobiae bacterium
ACAGCGGTAAAGACCTCGTGGGAGCGCCCGTTGAGCGAGGCGAGCATGCGGGCGGCTTCCGACCGGTCGACGGGCTTGCTGAGCACGGTGTTGCCAAGAAGGACGAGAGTGTCGGCAGCGAGGACGACGCAATCGGGGTATCGCACGGCGACGACGGAGGCCTTGCTTCGTGCGTTCTCCGCCGTGAGGCGGCGGATGGGCAGGCTCGTGTCTTCGTTTTCCTCGATTCCCGGCGCTTCGACGCGGAAGCAGAAACCAGCCTCGAGGAGAAGATCCCGCCGCCGCGGCGAACCCGAGGCGAGGATAAGTCGGGCAGAGTCACTCATGCGGCGAACTCAGCGGAAAAGAAGGGATTGTTGCGCCGCTCTTCGCCCACGGTGGTGAGTGGTCCGTGCCCCGGGCAGAGAACGGTTTCCTCGGGCAACGTCAGGATCTTCTCCCGGTTGTTTTTCAATGCATCCTCGTAGGAGACCATGCCACCTCCCATGGAACCCGCGAAGAGGGCGTCGCCGACGACGGCGAGTGGCCGCGCAAGGCCCTCGATGACATAGGTGGTGCCTCCGACGGAGTGACCGCTCGTGGTGCGGGTCGAGAGACGCAGCGATCCGATCGCGAATTCCGCGCCCTCCGCAAAGTTCGTCGTTCCGGGCCAGGGTTCCGCTTCGTTCGACCAGGCCTTCGCCTCGGGAAAGGCTTGCGCCAGGGCAGGGAGGGCGGCGAGGTGGTCATTGTGGGTGTGGGTGAGGAAGATCGCCTCTACCGAAAGGCCGAGAGATGTGGCCTTTGCGACGAGGGGCCGATGGTCGGTCGCCGTATCAAAAAAAGCCGCTTTCCGGCTCGCCGGATCCCAAACGAGGTAGGCGTTCACCTTCATGTCCCGGTAGGGCAGATGGAAGACCTCCAGACCTGCGACGGAAACGGGCCGAGGTGCCCAGACCCGCGAGGCCGCCATCGTGAGGGTACGGGGATCGAGAGAAAGGACCCGGGCCACCCGGAGTAGGGCTGCCTCATCGCAGAATTCCCCGCGGCAGAGCCGGGCAAGGATGTCGCGGGGTACCCCGGTGCGTTCGGAGAGTTCGGTTTCGCCGAGATGGAGGCCTCGCATCGATTTGGCGAGGAGGTCTTCGAATTGGTCTTCCAGAGGGATCGGGATCATGAGGGGTTGAAAAGAGCACAAAAAGAGGTCGGGGGGATTTCGATTTTTCTTGAGGTGTTTCGCGAAAAATGCCATTCTCGCGGCGGAGGTGACGTATTTACGATGTCAACTCCAGCACTGCATACGCTCCGGGATTCGCGTCCCTGGGCACATCATAACCAAAATACCCAAAAACCACACCATGAAAGTAAACAGTAAACTCCGGGGTGCGTTCACCCTGATCGAGCTGTTGGTCGTTATCGCGATCATCGGCATTCTCGCAAGTTCCGCCATGCCCGCTTACAACGGCATTCAGGAGCGCGCCAAACGGACCAAGGACGTGAACAACGTCAAGCAGATCCTCCTCGGATGTCGTGCCTTCGCGGCGGACTGGGAAGGAGTCTATCCTTCCTTTGATCCCGATGCCGACAAGGGAGGCGGAGGCGGCGAGGATTCCAAGTTCACGAACTCCACCGACGCCTTCAACGTGCTCATCCCGGACTACATCGATACCGAGATCGTGTTCTGGATCCAGACGAAACATCCCGAGAAGCTCCAACAGCCGAAGGAAGACGGCAATCTCGAGGCCCAGGAGAATGTGTATTGTTATGCGACCGGCCAGACCGATACCAGCTTCAGCCGATCCCCCCTCGTTGCGGATGGTCTCATGGATGGTCCCGGCGAATACGGCGAATACCATCCCTGGCTGAAGTCGAAGAAGGCCGTGGTGGGCTATTGTGGCGGCCACGTCCAGGAGGAGGTGCTGACATCGGCCTCTGCCGGTGCAACGATCCGGAGCAAAGATCGCCTCGTCGAGAACATTTTTGATGAGCGTCAGGTCCAGGATGGCGGTGAGGCCAGCGGTGGCTGGCTCGACACGAAGAAGGACAACGTTCTTCTCCCCGAATAAGCGTTTCTCCGGGAGGTCTCTCCCCATTCCCCCATTGCAGAAACCCGCTTCGCGACCCGGAGCGGGTTTTTTGTGTTCCTGGATGAATGGAGGGGACGCCGAAACCATGGAGAAACATCTCTATTCTCCGCTTGTCGGAGGAACTCTCGGAGTGAACGGTGGCGGCTCCCGATGACCGCCCTCCGTCGTCAGTACTTTCTGAGTTACGCCGCGATCGGTAGCGTCATGCCGCTCGTGACTGTCTTCCTCCGGGAACAGGGCGGGTTCAATTACCTGCAGATCGGCCTCGCGATGTCTCTCATGGGGATTCCGTCCCTGTGCTCTCCCGCCCTCATCACTCTGCTCGCCGACCGCAAGCTCGACACCCGTCGCATCCTCGCCGTGGCCTATACCTGCAGCGCGATGGTCCTGGGAGCCCTCTTTTTCTCGAAGAGTGTGGCCCTCACCCTCATGCTCTTCTTTTTCCACGGACTCGCCTCGATGGCGATGCTGCCCTTGCAGGACGGCTACTATTTCTCCTTGTCGGAGGAGCGCCGCCGAGCCGGAATGCAGGTCGTGGAGTATCCGATGGTCAGGATCTGGGGCACGACGGGATACATGTTTCCGGGACTGCTCCTCTACTTCCCGCTCCTCCACGGGGCCGAGGTTCGTTCGATCCTGCCCTGCGCGATCCTTTTCTGCTCCCTCAGTTTTGCGAACAGTTTCACTCTGTCGGCAGTGACGCGACGCGAAGCTTCCGCGACGGCAAAGCTCCCCTCACGACAAGCCTTCGCCGCGCTCTTCGCCCCAAACGCCAGATGGCTCTGCCTGGGGCTCTTCTTTGCCTATCTCGCGGCGGCGACCTACTACACGTTCATCGGAAATTATCTGGATGAGATCGTGCGGATCCCCAAGCCGTTCATTGCTCCCGTGATTCTGTTGGGAGTGCTCGTCGAGATCGGGTGTACTCTCCTCATGCCCTGGCTGCAGGCTACCTTTCGTCTCAAAGGAATCATGGTCATCGGACTTTTTTGCATGGTCATGCGAATGATTCTGCTCTCCTTCTTTCCGAATCCGGTGGTGGCCGTACTCGTTCAGTTGGGGCACGGCTTCGAAGTGCTTGCCCTCTACGTCGGTCCGATCATGTTCCTCAATCGGCTCGCCGGGGATGAATTCCGCAACTCCATCCAGGGAGTGTTTGCCATGTCGATCACGGGTTCGGCCCGTGTTCTGGGGTGCCTCGCGTCGGGCCTCACTGCCGCCCATTTCGGCATCCAGGTGAATCTGCTCCTCGGCGCTGTGCTCGGGAGTGTTGCCTTTGTCATCATCACCTTTTTCTTTTCGCGCATTCCCCCGCGGGAGGAGTCGCCGGAAATTGCAGTTTCCACGACCGGGCACCCGTGATAAAGAGCGACACAGACATGAAATCAGCGGCTCCTGCATCCGGCAGAAAAGCGGTCGAATGGTCCCGGGCGGCCATCTTCGGCACCATCCTTGCGGTGCTCGGATTCGCGACCCTTTGGTTGGTTTTTGGACTGATGCTCGCCGCCATTGCCGCCGTCTGTGCCCACGTTGCCCGCTACGAGACGGTCGCCGTTCCCCTGCGCGGCCACCGTTTCGCGACCTTTGCACTCTGGCTCAGCTACGCCACGATGCTCTCCTTTCCTGTTCTCGTTCTCGCGGTCGGACTCTCCTTTCCTGCCATCGAGCAGTGGCGGGCGGGGCAGGATGCCCAACGCCACGCCGAGAGCCGCACCCGTGCCTCGCGTCTCTTCGTCGCCTGCGAAGCCTATGCGCGCGCCAATCGCGGTCACTTCCCGGCGGCCTGGGACGATCTTTCGGGCCGATTTCTTCCCACCGACGAACTTGCCGATCTGCTGCACAGTCCTTACCGGGGCGGATCGGGCAAGGCCTTCGAACTCGTCCCCCACGATCGACCCGTGCTCGATGCCATCGCCGATTCCGTCGTCGTGATCCAGGAAGTAGCCCCGTCCCGCATTGCCGAGATCGCGGTAGTTTACGCCAACGGGCGGGTCGCATCTCTCCACAACCCGGACTATGAAGCCCCATGACGGGCCTGACACCCCAACACCCGACCATTCTCATGAATCGACTGCTCTTCCTCCTCGCGCTGTTCACCCTGTCGGCTTCCGCACAAGAGAAGATCTATCTCGCCGCCGACGAGACCGAAGCACTCCTGGCGAAAGAGGGGCAAAAAGTGGTCGTCTATGGCGAGACCAAAGGCTCGGGCAAGTCGGGTTCGGGAACAAACTTCGTCAACTTCCGGGGGGCCGCGTTTTTCCTCGTCACGTTCAAAAGCGATCTTGCTCACTTTCCGGACGGCGAACCGGCCGACCTCTACGAAGGCAAACGGATCGCAGTGGAGGGGGCCCTCTCGATCTATCAGGGCAAGCCGCAGATCAAGCTGACCGAGCCCGCGCAAGTCACTCTCCTCGCGCCGGACGCCGTCTTTCCGCCTCCATCCGAAACGAAGGAAAAGCCAAAAGAGAAGCCGGCAGACTCGACCCCGCCCAAAGCGGGGAACCCCTCCCCATCCGGTGGTGCCCCTGCCTCCCCCCGCCGCAAGTCGCCGTTTGATCGCTCCGAGTGAATTCGAAACGGCGGCGGCGCCAAAACTCGCACACCCTCGCTCTCGCAGTCGGGCTCGCACCGAGGAGCCTCACATTCCCACTGCCGCACGCACCCGCTCGATGACCTTGCGCGCCTCGGCTTTTGCTTTCCTCGCCCCCGTCGCAAGAACATCCTCGACGTAGCCGGGATCCTTCACTAGGGCCTCGCGGCGCTCGCGCATCGGGGCGAAACGAGCGCAGATTCTGTCGAAGAGTTGCTGCTTGTAGTGACCATAGCCCAGTCCGCCCGCGCGAAAGGAGTTCTCCATCTCCGTTACCTCCTCCGCCGTGGCGAACAGGCGGTAGAGCTGCACGATGTAATTGTCGGTCGGATCCTTCGGAGACTCCACCGGGGTCGAGTCCGTCACGATCTTCATGATCTTCTGACGCAGCTTCTTTTCCGACTCCTCGAAGAGATCGATGGCATTGCCGTAGCTCTTGCTCATCTTCCGCCCGTCGAGGCCCGGCACCACCGCCGTCTCCTCCCGGATGCGCGGCTCGGGGATCACGAGGAGACCCTCGCCGTAGCGGTCGTTGAACTTCTGTGCAACGTCGCGCGTCACCTCGAGATGCTGTTTCTGATCCCGTCCTACCGGAACCACATTCGAATCAAAGAGGACGATGTCCGCCGCCTGCAAGACTGGGTAGGCAAAAAGCCCGTGCGAGGGCGAGAACCCCTGGGTGACCTTGTCCTTGTAGGAAACGCAGCGCTCCAGCAGGCCCATCGGAGTGACACAGCTGAGGATCCAGGCGAGTTCGGTCACCTCGGGCACATCCGACTGCCTCCAGAAGGTGGCTTTGTCAGGATCGAGTCCGCAGGCGAGGAAATCAATTGCGAGATCGCGAACGTTCGACCGCAGAGCCTTTGGATCGTGCGTCGAAGTCAGGGCGTGGTAGTCGGCGATGAAATAAAAGGCCTCGCCTTCGTCCTGGAGGCGAATCGAGGGTTCCATCATGCCGAAATAATTGCCGATGTGGAGGCGGCCGCTCGGTTGAATGCCGGAAAGTATGCGCATGGGGAAGAATGCTTCGCCGCTCCGGATCGATCCGTCGGCGGAAACGCGGACGTTCCGGCACACTGCCGCTCTCCGCAACTGCCGTCCGCACAACAAAATTGAACAATGTTCATTTTTTTACTGGACGCCTGAACAGTTTTTGATAAACTGACTGTGAAACAACAATTTGTCATCTCATGGTTGAACTGCTATCTCCTACCGAAGCCGAAGAAGGTGTGATCTCTGCGAACGATCTCGACGACTCCATTCCTTCTCTTCCGGCCCCTACCCCAAGAACGGCTTCTGCGAGGAAATCCTCCGCGCGGGCTGCCGCCTCCCACTCATCCGCACCCGACATGGCCGCACCGAAGAGCAACGACAAGGAGAGCAGCCGCATCTCCGAAGCCCGCGCGAAGAATCTCGATCTCGCGATCTCCCAGATCCAAAAAGACTTTGGCGAATCGGCGATCATGCGGCTCGGCACCGATAATCGTGTCGAGGTGGAAGTCATTCCCACTGGCAATGTTCTCATCGACCGGGCTCTCGGGGCGGGAGGTTTTCCGCGCGGTCGTATCGTCGAGGTCTACGGACCGGAATCCTCGGGGAAGACCACTCTCACCCTCACCGTGATTGCCCAGGCACAAAGGCAGGGCGGGCTGGCTGCTTTCGTCGATGTCGAACATGCCCTCGATCCCCAGTATGCCCGCCGTCTCGGAGTCGATCTCGACAATCTCCTGCTCTCCCAGCCCAGTTCCGGAGAGGAGGCGCTCCGCATCGTTGAGACCCTCGTGCGCTCCAACGCCCTCGATGTGATTGTGCTCGACTCCGTCGCCGCCCTTGTCACCAAGCAGGAACTCGACGGCGAGATCGGCGACGCCACCGTCGGTGCCCAGGCCCGGCTCATGAGCGCTGCGTTGCGCAAGCTCACCGCCATCATCTCGAAGGCCCGTACGGTCGTCATCTTCACCAACCAGATTCGGGAGAAGGTGGGAATCATGTTCGGCAACCCCGAGACTCAGCCAGGAGGACGAGCCCTCAAATTCTACAGTTCGGTTCGCTGCGATATCCGCCGTACCGGAAGCATCAAGGCCGCTGACGGTACCGTCACCGGAAACCGCACCAAGTTGAAGATCGTGAAGAACAAGGTCGCGCCTCCCTACGGCGAGGCCGAGTTCGACATCATGTTCAACGAAGGCATTTCTGCGGTCGGCTCACTCCTCGATCTCGCGCTCGAGCACGATATCCTCCAGAAGCGCGGTTCGTGGATCAGCTTCCGGGGCACCCAGGTCGCCCAGGGCCGCGATGCCGCCAAGGATGTCCTCAAGGCCGATGAATCCCTCTATGCCGAAGTCGAGAAAGAGGTAAAGGCTGTCCTCGACAAGGCGGAAAGGAAGTGAAACAGGGAACTCGGACCGAGCTTCGGCAAGGCCTGTGTTCCATCCGGGGGGACGGACAGAGTGCTTTCCCTTTTCCTCCGATGGCCGATCATCCTGTAGCATCTCGGGGGGGGCGTGGAAACTCCGCGTCCTCGGTGAGGAGCAGGGGTGCAGGAACCGGAGCAGTTTTCCGGAGCAGGGCGAATCCGGGACGGGCACTTTCCCGGGTGCCCCCACGTTTCAGGCCGCCGCCGAGATCAGGAAAGCGACAAGCGTCCGGGTCGGAGGGAGGGCACTGGGATTGTTGCTAGTGTGGTGATCGCTAAATACGTGTGCAAAATTCGTGAGGAATCTTTTTCAACTTCAAGGCGAGAGGAGGGAGTTGAGCGAGCTCA
>CALDKL010000814.1 GCA_937898895.1 uncultured Verrucomicrobiae bacterium
GATTCGTCATTTCCTGACGAAACGTTTCATCCGTTTTCCCAACAATCTGGAGCGCGATGCCCGCCGCCGCCAGCGGGGCGGCTGCCTGCTCGAGAAATCGCTCCAGATTGATCCGCTTGGCAATCCATTCGAAGGATCCCGACATGACGACCCGGCGCGGTGTCTCCGGAGTGATGCGGCGTTCGGGGAAAAACGGACCCTCATACCCCGGCGTGAGACAGAGAAACCGTTGCTCGGGAAACAGCTCTCGATAGGCCTCGACTTCGGCGGGTGTGATCGCGGTGACGAGATCGACCTCGCGACAGAGGGCTTCCTCCTGACGGGCGTATTTCTCCGCATCGAGCCACAGGGCGAGGCGTCGAATGGGACCGGCGGGGGAGTTCTTCGCCACTTCGCGCCGCACCTTGGCTTCGTGATTGTGAGAAAGGTAGGCCACGACGGGATCGCCCGGAATACCTCCCATCCTCCGCCGGGCGCGGATGGGCTCCAGCGCCCACCCCAGGGCAGCGTGGTCGATGAGGATGGCATCCCAGGACTCGGTCGCGAGAGCGTCGGCGAAAGCCCGCTCCGGGCCTCCGCTTTTCAGACGCCAGGAATCGGCGGGATAGCGACTGAAAAGACTCCCAAGACGCGACCCCAGAGCGGGTGAACCGAGCCGCCATTCGACGCGGTCCTCGTCGCGATAGACACTGGCCTCGCTGCCGTCGCCGATCGGTCGCTCCTCATTGTCATGCGCCAGCACGGTGAGGTCGGCCCCGGCCTTCGCAAAGGAGCGGATGAGACCGTTCGAGTAGATCAGCTCTCCGCTGTTGGCGGGGCGCGGATATTTTCGGGTGAGCCAGAGACATTTCATCACATGCGGAGTCGGATCAGAGCAAGGCGAGGTCGCCCTCGATGGGGAGGCATGCCTTCGTGTGGTTTTGCCAGGAGGGCGGAAGGTGATACCACAGGTCGGAGGGCATCCGTCGTCCCGGTGATCCCTGTAAGGTCCCTCCGCCGAAACGGGAGAGGACCACGACACGGGTTCCCGGAAAGAGGACCCCTTCGGGGGAATCGATCAGTTTCCGCATGAGAAGTGCGAGTCCCGCACCGCCGGGGTGATGGTCGCGGTGATCGAGGAGGAGGCTGGCACAGAAGCCCGCGCTCCGCTTGGGAGCGGCGAGAGCGCAGGCGATCGGATCGCCGTCCTCGCCGAGGAGGCCGAAGAAACGCTTCGGTTCCGATCCGGAATGCAGGAGCCATTGGGTCGTGGCGCGGTCGCTCGCCCGGTGGATTCTCCCATCCTGGGGCACCGAAAAGCCATTCCATTCTTCCGGATCGAGGACGAGTCGACAGCCGACAGCCTCCCCGGCGGCGGGGAGGGAGAAACTCCAATCCCTGGCGAGGAGGGCCTGGCGGGCGAGCCCTCCTCCCCCGAGGCGGGTTGGGAAGAGATACTGCGCACGGTCCCCGGCGGAACGATAACCGAGATGGGCGAGGAGACGGCCCATTTCCGGCGAAGGCGAGCCATCGATGATCTGCCAGTCATCCCCGAGGGCGCGTTGTCTGGCAAGCAGACCGACAACGGCGGAGCGATGCGCGGACTCGACAAACAAGCTGGTGCTGACGAGACTGGGAACGGGTTTCCCATCGCACTCGTAGCCATAGGGAATCAGCCCGCTGAAGCCGACGAGAGCACCGTTTTTTTCGAGGAGATATCCTTTGGGCGAATCCTCGTGACAATGGGGGTTTTTATCCCACCACGACGACATGCGCCGCTCCCACGCGGAGGGGTCGTCGTCCCCCCGGCGAGGCACTGCGAGTCCTCCGGTGAGGACAAAGGCGGCGAGAAAGACGGCAAGGCGACGACGTTCCGGAATGGCGGCGGAAACGGGTGTGATTCGATAGGACATTTGCGTCAAGGTACCAGGGTGGCGGCGAGGGCATTTCGGTCCATCTTGCCATTGATCGATTTTGGCATTTCGGTTAGGATAACGATCCGATCGGGAATCTTGACGGGCTCGAGCGACTCGGCGAGGGCGCTCTGCACAGAGGCCGGAGTGATCGCGACATCGGAAGTCGTGAGGAAGAGGTGGAGGGTGTCATCGGATTCGCGCTGAAGCAGGGCTGCCTCGACGATACCCTCGACCTGACAGGCTTCGGTCTCGATCTCGAGCGGGCTGAGACGGTGGCCTCGGTGTTTGATCCAATCGCAGCAGCGGGCGGAAAATCGGATGTATCCATCCGCGTCGACCGATCCGCTGTCGCCGGTAAACAACTCCACCGCGCTCTCGGGTGCCCGCTTTCGGAAACGCCGCTCCGTTTCCCCGGGAGCTCGCCAGTAGCCGAGGGCGACGTGTCGACCGCGCACAACCAGTTCGCCGCAGTCTCCGGGAGGAAGGCGATTCCCTTCGGCATCGACGGCACAGACTTCCGTCCCGGAGAGGGCTCGGCCAACGGTGTCGGAATGGGCTTCATACTCGGAAGGGAGCAGGATCGAGACGCGCTTGCACTCGGTGAGTCCATACATGACAAAGACCTCGAGACCGAGGAAGAGACGCTGCATTTCCTCGATGTAGGCGAGAGGGAGGCGTTCGCCGGTGTTGGTGATGGCGCGGAGGTTTGGAAGATCGAGCGGGCCGCGCCGCCCGAGAGCGATCAGGGCGGCATAAACCGAGGGCACGCCGGGGAGAACGGTGACGCCGATCTGGCGGAGGATCAGGGGCAAGCGCGGACCGACCTGTTCGGGGTCACCGAGGTAGAGCGTCGCTCCGGATTGGGCGGCGAGGAAGATTTGATAGAGTCCGTAGTCGAAGGCGAGCGGGAGGAATCCGCCGATGACATCGTCGCGCCGATAGCAAAGGCGCTCCTGGATTGCGCCGACGACAAAGGTGATGTTGTCATGGGAAAGGGTCACTCCACGAGGAGTCCCGGTGCTTCCGGAGGTGAAAACAAGACAGGCGGCATCGAGATCGCACCCGTTCCAATCGGTTTTGACGGGAGCCTGAGCGAGGGCGGCGGACCAGGACGGCTCCCCGACGACAAGAATGTGGGGAACTTCGATACCGGCGAGGTTGGCGACTGTGTCAGGATCGACGACGACAAGAGACGGTTCGGCCTGGGTAAGGATCGCTGCGAGACCCTTGGGTCGCAGTTTTGCATGGAGGACGGTGAAGAGGGCTCCGAGGAGCGATGCCCCGAAAAGAGCGATCGCCAACTCGACTCGATTCTGCATATGGATCGCAACGCGATCCCCCGGGCCGACACCCCTGGATTGCAGATCGCGGGCAAAGCGCCTCGCCGCGTCGTCCAGTTGGCGAAAGGTGAGGCTTTTCCCAAAACGGTCCTCGAGAAACGTTGCCTCGGGCCAGACCTCGGTCGCCACAGAAAGCAGGCCGGGTACTCCTCGCCCCCGTTGCTCGTGCTGCGTTTGGGTCGCATTTTGACTCATCACTTGACTTTAATTGATAATTTTTATAAAAACAATATTGAATTAAGCGCCGACGTGGTTCTCCGGGCCGGATTCGGTTTCCGTCTCTCTCTCTTCTTCTGGCTTGCGCCATGCCTTCCAACCTGATTTGATCACCAAGCCTTGAACGCCTTCCTCCATCGTGTCGCCGCCGACGAAGTCTACGAACTCTCCCCCGTCTCCATCATCGGTCGGAGCGCGGAATGCCAGGTTGTCATTGCCGATCCCCGCGTCTCGCGGCGTCACGCAATGATCCGGAAACAGGACGGCGGATTCTACTTCTTTGATCTGGGCAGTTTCAACGGCAGCTACCTCAACGGCTCGCGGATTACTGCGACACGGCAGCTCTGTCACGGTGATCGGATCAGCTTTGCGGATCACGAATTCCAGTACCTGGAAAAGGGTGAAAAGACGATGTCGAAGAACCTGGAGGATCTCGGAGCCTCCACCATCGCCTTGATCCGCTCGACCCCTGTGATCCTGCTCGTCAGCGACGTCAAAGGATTTACCTCTCTTTCCGAATTGATCGGGGCGGATGAACTCGCCCAGGTCATCGGGGGGTGGTACTCGGATTGTGAACGGATTCTCTCCGAAGCCGGGGCGACGGTCGACAAATTCATCGGCGACTGTGTCCTCGCCTACTGGACGTCGGTGACGCCGTCATCCCTTCGCTCCTCTCTCCATGCCGCCGAACAACTGCTCGCCTCGTGCGAACGGATCTATCGCGAGCGTCCGGGGGTCTTCGATGCGGTGCAACGGCGGTTCGAGGTTGGCGTCGCTCTCCATACGGGCATGGTCGCCTACGGTGGGATGAGCCAAGGCGAATTCACTCTCGTGGGCGACCCCGTGAACCTGACGTTCCGCCTCGAGTCACTGACCCGAGAACTGGACCGCAGCGTCCTCGTCTCGGGGGACTTCATCCGTGCCGTACCGGAACTCCGAACGCACTGCAAGAATCACGGTGTGCACCGCGTGAGAGGCCGCGCCCAGGGCGTCGAAGTCTTTTCGCTGACTGATTTCCCTGCCCTCTGAGAAGACGGAGAGAGTCTCCCGTCCTTTTCCGCCTCCGGCGACGAACCGGTTTGAGAAAGGCGGGAACGGTCCGGTCCGCGACGAGACCGATCCGTCATCCGGTCGTGCGCACGATGTATCCCCCGGACTTCTCATCTGCCTGGAGCTGGATGAGACCCCGCTCCCGCATTTCCTCGAGGAGGGCGTTGAAGCCCCGGAACCCATAGTAACTTTCGGCGAAGCCCGGCTTCTTGCGTTTGATCGCCTGTTTCAGCATGGATCCCCAGAGGATTTCGTCCTCTCCGCGGGTCTCGGTCATCGTTTCGAAGGTCTCGAGGACGAGCTGGACAGC
>CALDKL010000815.1 GCA_937898895.1 uncultured Verrucomicrobiae bacterium
CGCATGGTCACGTTCACGCCTGCCTGTTCCTTTCGACCGGAAGAAATCACCATCCCCCACCTCGCCGCGAAAGCCTGGTACCGTTGTTGTCATTTCGGAAAATCGCACGTCGGGGCGGTGAAAAAGGAATCGCCCGTGAGTCCTCTCGCGATGGGATTCCATGAATGCCTTTCCCACGACAACTTTTTCGAGTTGAATCCCTCGTTGTCCCGAAACGGAGGTCCGCCGGAGGTGTTTCGTGGCGAGAGTTCGGCCATCCTCGTCGAAGAGACGATCCGATTTCTCGACCGCGCCCGCGACGAGGGAAAGCCGTTCCTCGCAGTGGTGTGGTTCGGTTCTCCGCACGAACCCTACCAGGGGCTGCCGGAAGACCTCGCTCTCTACGATGATCTGCCCGCCAAGTACCCGGACAAGATCGTCAGTCTGACTTCGAACGAAACCGGCGAACCGACCCGGCGCCCTCTCGGCGAGGTTCTCCGCGAACGCTACGCCGAGATCACGGCGATGGATCGGGCCATCGGCACGCTGCGGAAACACCTCGCGGCTTCGGGCATCCGCGAGAACACCTTGCTCTTCTATTGCGGCGACAACGGCACCTCGGCGGACGGCTTTCTCGAGTCGCCCCATCGCGGAATGAAGGCCGACTTTCATGAGGGCGGCACGCGTGTTCCGGGGCTCATCGAGTGGCCGGCTCGATTCCCGAAGGCCACCGTCTCCACCTTGCGCGCCTCGACGAGCGATCTGCTCCCGACGCTCGCCGACATCACCGGAGCCCCCCTGCCGGACCGCCCTCTCGACGGGATCGACCTGATCCCGCTTCTCGTCTCGGGAACCAACCAGCGTCCCTCGCCACTGTTTTTCTGGGGATACGACATTCCGGTTCTCGCCGCCCGAAAGCCCGGTCCCTATCTGGACGCCGAGCTGCAGAAGGGGACGACCCCGCTCGTGAAAAAAATGGGCGGAATCGCGACGCGGAATTTCGACAATCTCCGTTTTCCCGGCATCACGGAAGCCGATTACGGCGGCACCCGGTCCGTCCTCGACGGTCGATACAAGCTGCTGATTCAGGAGCGACGGAAGGGGGAGGCGACGCGCGAGCTTTTCGACCTCGACGCCGATCCGGGGGAAACGAAGAATCTCTCGGAGGATGAGCCGGAACTCTGCGACAGAC
Source organism: uncultured Verrucomicrobiae bacterium (assembly GCA_937898895.1). Classification (GTDB taxonomy): domain Bacteria; phylum Verrucomicrobiota; class Verrucomicrobiia; order Verrucomicrobiales; family DEV007; genus Arctic95D-9. The sequence continues at coordinate 1,172 of CALDKL010000815.1, forward strand.
TTGCCGCAGAGTTGCGCACCTGGCAGGATTCCGTCTTGCGGAGCCTGACCGGCGCCGACTACAAAAAATAGCTCGCTTCGGCAGGAGTTGCCTGCTTTGCTCAGCCCCTTCATGATTTCCATCGACCTCACCGGAAAGACTGCCCTCATCACGGGTGCCTCCCAGGGCATCGGTGCCTGCATTGCCCGCACCTTCCACGCGACCGGCGCGGATGTGATTCTCAATCACCCTGACAAAGGCACGACGAAGGAGGATGCCGAGGCTCTCGCCGCCGAATTGAACGGGACCCGCGCCGACAGTGCCCTTGTCGCCGCAGCCGACGTATCTGACGGCGATCAGGTGGTGGCGATGATGGAGGCGGCCCGCACCTGGCGCGGTGGAATCGATTGTCTCGTCAACAATGCCGCCATCATCCGCGACCGGACCATCGCGAAGATGAGCCGGGAGGAGTGGGATGCGGTATTGGGGGTGAATCTCACCGGAGTGTTCCTTTGCTGCCAGCACGGTCTTGCGGTGATGCGCGAGGGCGGCGCGATCGTCAGCTTCGGCAGCATCGCGGCGATCCAGGGGTTCTATGGACAGGCCAACTATGCGGCGGCGAAGGCGGGTGTGCAGTCGATGATG
>CALDKL010000816.1 GCA_937898895.1 uncultured Verrucomicrobiae bacterium
AGGCATTGGAGACGCGCGGCTTTCCCCAAATTGCAAGTCCCTTTTCTCGTCCCGAAAGGGGCATCAGCCGAAAGGCATTGGAGACTCCTGCGCGGCCGCGTGGTAGTCGAGCCAATCGCACATCCCAAAAGCCCCCTCCACCGAAAGGCCCTGGAGTCCACCTGGGGGCCGATGGGATTTTCCCGGCCTCCGATCCGGGTCCGGGAGCCCCGGCCTCGCCCCACTCCGATTCCCGCGAAAAACCGTTGCAATTCCGGGCTTCGCGCTTACGGTGCCCGCCCTATGGCCAGAATCGCCGGAAAATGCAAAACACGTAAAGGGGTCGCCAAGAGATTCAAGGTGACCGGCAGCGGTCGGATTTTGCGTCGGAAACAGGGCAAACGCCACCTGAACCGTCGCAAAAATTCGAAGCGCCTCCGCCGTCTCGGGCAGGGCACCCTGGTGTCCCCCGCCGACGAGAAGGCGCTGAAGATGAACCTTCCCTTCGCCAGCAAATAAGCGGGCGAAGGTGGGGAATCCCACCGCTCGGACCGGGTGATCCGGTCCACGATCGAGCCGACTGGCGGCGCGGCGAAAACGCCCACCGTCGCCTGAGGAGAGGGTGAGTCAGCCGATCGAAAGAAAACAACAGCCCCCTCGGAGAAACCACTGAAATGCCACGTGCAACCAACTCGGCGGCAAGCCGCCAGCGCCGCAGGCGCATCCTCAAGAAAGCAAAGGGCTTCCGCTCGGCGCGTTCGAAACTGATCCGCACCGCGATGGATGCGGTGACCAAGGCCCAGGTCTGGTCCTACCGCGACCGCAAGGCGCGCAAGCGCAACTTCCGCAGTCTCTGGATCCAGCGGATCAGCGCAGCCGCGAAGCAGAACAATCTGACCTACTCCCGTTTCATCGAAGGCCTCAAAGCCGCCGGGATCGACCTCGACCGCAAGGTCCTCGCCGACCTCGCGGTGAAGGACGCCGCAGCCTTTGCCGCCCTCGCCGGCAAGGCCTCCGCAGCCCTTGCCGACAAGGCCGAGGCCAGCGCCTGATCCGAAAAGGTCCCAACCGATCCGATTTGCAAACCGGTCGTCCGCCTTGCGCGGCGACCGGTTTTTTTTTGCTCCCGCATCCCACCGCGCCGAAGACCGGGGCAGCTCCTGACCAGGATCTCGCAGAAATTCATCGCCCCTCCTTGCGATCAGAGGCGAGCGGGCGAGTCGGTGGCTTGTCATAATTTGGTTGCAAATGAAAGTGAAGGAGATACAACACGGATGCCCGCGGGAGATCTCAGTGCCCTTCCTTCCCGACGGGACTTCCCGGTTTGCCCAAGTCCATGCACCTTGCCATCCTCAACGCCAATCTCGCCCCCGGAGGAAAGACCGCCGTCCTCGCGGAAACCGTCGCGGCCCTGTTTTCCGAGTCCGGGCACTCTGCTTCGCTCCTTTCCCTCGCCGAGTGGGATCTGCCCGTCTGCGACGGAGGCGCCTGCTACCGACATGAGAAAACCATTGCCCTCACGGCGGAACTGGCCAGGGCGGAAGCCTTCGTCCTGATCGCCCCGATTTACAATTTCGACCTGAATGCCGCGGCAAAGAATCTCATCGAGCTGACCGGATCTGCCTGGAAGGGAAAAGCCGTCGCCCTCGTCTGCACCGCCGGTGCCGAGAAAAGCTACCTCTCGCCACTGGGCTTCTGCAACAGCCTCGCGACCGACTATCGCTGCCTCGTCTCGCCTCGGTATGTCTATGTCACACGAGCGGATTTCAACGCCGACCATTCCCTGCCGGAGGGTGGGGAAATCCGGCGACGCCTCGACTTCCTCGCGAGAGAGCTTCCCATCCTCGCCGACGCCGCCGCACGCATCGCGGCGATGGCGCGCTGAACCCGCACACTCCCCCCCACCCCGAATCCCCATGACCGAGCCAGCGGCCCCTCCCATCGCCATCCGCAGCCCCGAACGCAAAGTCGAGATGGCATGGTTCTCCGCCCTCTGCGGAGACGATTACGAATACCTCGGGATCCCCGATGGCTCGCTGCGCAGCAGCTACGAGCATTGTGGTGAGATCGTCCGGCGAGCCGACCGCCTCGGATACCAGAACATCCTCCTGCCCTCGGGCTGGATCGTCGGGCAGGACGCCCTCGCGTTTGCCTCGGCCATGGCACCCCAGACGCACACGATCAACCAGCTCGTGGCCCTGCGTATGGGCGAGGTCTGGCCTCCCATGCTCGGTCGCGCCCTCGCCACCCTCGATCACATCGCAAAAGGCCGTCTCTGCATCAACATCATCTCTTCGGACATGCCGGGGAAAAAGGAAAACAACGAGATCCGCTACGCCCGCAGCAGTGAGATCATCCAGATCCTCCAGGGCATGTGGGCGACCGATGGCCCCTATCAGTTCAAGGGACAATTCTACGAGATCGACCTACCCAATACCGACGCGGCCAAGCCGTATCAGCAGAACGGCGGTCCGCTCATGTACTTCGGCGGCATTTCGCCGGCGGCGCAGGAACTCTGCGCCAAGCACTGCGATGTCTTTCTGATGTGGCCCGAGACAGAAGACCGGATCGAGGCAACGATGCGCGGCATGGCAGAAAAGGCTGCCGCACACGGGCGAATGATCGACTTCGGCTTTCGTTCGCATGTCATCGTCCGCGAAACGGAAGCCGAGGCCCGCGCCGCCGCCGACCGACTCATCTCGAAACTCGATCTCAAGAAAGGCCAGGAAATCAAGGAGCGCAGCATGGACAGCCAGAGCCTCGGAGTGAAACGACAGGATGAACTCCGCGCCCAGAGCAAGGATCTCTATCTCGAGCCGCATCTCTGGTGCGGCATCGGACTTGCCCGGAGCGGTTGTGCCAGCGCCATCGTGGGGGATCCCGATCAGGTCTACGAAAAACTGCAGCGCTACATCGACCTCGGCATTCGCGCCTTCATCCTCTCGGGCTATCCCCATCTTGATGAGTGCGATCTCTTCGCCCGACACGTCCTTCCCCGACTCGACACGGTCAAGTTGAACGAGGCACAGGGTCGCTTGCCCAAGGAAACGCCCGAGACGCCACTGACTTTCGCCGAGCGGAAGTGAGTTTTTCCCCCTGGGCGTGGCACCTCCGACTGGAGGCGGGTGGCAGGTGGCAGGCCGTCTCTCGATGCGGTCAGCGGGACGGGCTACGCCGGGATCTCCCCAGTCACTCGCGCCTGCTTCCCCACCGATGAGAGGCCGCGCGGAACGCTGGTGGCGGCAAAGGAGTCTCCCGTGACCGATCCCTGACCCGAAAATCGTGAACGGCCAACCACAGAAAACACGGAAGACACGGAATCAGAGAGAAGGGAACGATGGGATGGGGTCACCCAAGGAGTGAATTCCGATTCCGCCGCATTCTCTTGATAGGTCCGTGGGTTCCGCGGTTCCCCATCTTCGGATTCGGGATTATCTCTCCAGGATCGCCTTCAATCTCCACTTTGCGAGAATGGCACCGGCAGCATTCGTTTCCGTCATGTTGTCGGTAACCTGCATCGGAGAAAGTCCCCTTCCGCCCCGCTTTTCCAAGGTAATGACCTTCGATCCACTCCTGGTGGTGGTCACTCCCAGCGCCGGATTGTAGGACTCCCCGTAATAGAGTCCGCGCACCACCACCTGGCGGCGGCTCACCACCGTCCTGACATGAAGGAGATAGTCCGTCCCTTCTCCAAACGGGCTCTTCACCTTCTGGCTCTCCTTCTGAGGCAAGGCTTCGGTGGCCAATCGGCTGACCGGAGACACCGTGAAACTGACGGCCGCATTGGTCCGGAAAAATTCGTTGCCTCGCATCACTCCGGAGTAGGAGCCTGCAAATCCGTATCTGCGCAGATCGCGATTGGTGGAACTGTCGGCCATGGCGATCCCCGAAAGCAGGAGTGCCGCGACCCCGAGGCCCCAAAATCGGGATACGAGCCGCGACGGGATCGCAAATTCGGGCGAGGAAGAAAAGGAGGGAGTTGCTTTGATTTTCATGTGCTTGCGCCGTTACCAAATGAGAAGGGATCATCCGGATAGCGGAAATGTGGCCATTCGGCAAGTCTTTTCCTCGGAATCCACCGCTTGCCCCAAAAGTTTTGATACCTGGGCCAGTCGGCCGGGGGTGGACAAAGAGGGGCATTGCCTCGAATCGGATGACTCCGACAGCCCGGAAGAATACCGATGGGTCGAAACATGGGCGACCCATTGAGGTCTCGTCGATGACACCAGTGGGCAGTGCGGGATCGCCTCACGGCGGGCCGGGGGGATCGACCGCTGCGGCCTCCTCCGCCGGTGGTGGCGTGGGCGGCGACTCGATCTCCTTCGGCTCCGCAGCTTCCGGCCTGGGTGCCTCCGAACCGAGGAGGATCTCGAACACCTCACGCTGCAATTCATTCACCGCCGCACCGTCCGGGTAATGATTCACCATCAGTGCAAAGGCATGGCGCCCCGTGTCCCGCTCAACCAGACCGGCATACGAGCGCACCGCCGACATCGCCCCCGCCTTGAACCGAATCCGTCCGTCGCCTGTCTCGAGGAGAGATCCCACATAGGACTCCCCGGTCGGGCTGTTCGCGGCAAAATATTGGAGTTTCGCCAGGGATTCGGGGGTGATGTGATCGGCCCGGGCCAGTCCCGATCCATCCACCATGCGCAGCCCCGAAAGGTCCAAGCCCTTCTGTCGCCAGTGCCTCCGTATCACCTCCTCCGGGGGCAGCCCCGCACGAATCCCGAGCGTCCGAAAGACACATTCGGTTTCGTGGTTGTCGGAATTCTCGTGAATGCTCTTGATGATCTCGAGCAAGGGTGGCGAACGGTGGGTCACCAAGGTCTCGCTGATCGTGGGGATCTCCTCCCCCTTCTGAGAAAGCTCGACCGCCCCGACGGCGGAACCCGCCACCTCGACTCCGGCCGCGACCAGCGCCGCTCGGAGATGATGCGCCGCAAAGCGCTCCGGATCGGGCACGGCCCCCATCACTTCGAGATCTCCACCGAGGGGCACGGTGCCCCGCAAATGGATCACTCCAGTCCGTTCGCCGCCGTGAATGACGATGCCATCCCCGCTTTCGGCCTCCGAGGTGATCGTTTCATTCCACCAGGTCACACCGGGCACTTCCGGAAAAGCCCCCCTGAATTTTGCAGGTTCCCCCGCCGCGTCACCCGACGTGAAGACTGCTGAGAAACGATTGTGACCTAGGTTCAGTCCCGAAACCGGGCTACCGTAGCCGTTCCCAATGTCTCCCCAGTTCCAAAAATCGGGGAAGAGAGACCCCGAGAAGGCCCGACCGTCGCCGATGACCCGGCCTGGAATCACGTTCACCCCTGCCTCGACAAGTCCTTTGGCCCATTGTTCGAAATCCCCTATCGACAGCATCGGATCACCACCTCCGAGGAGGATCAGGTCCGCTGTGGGTGTCGTCGCACTCGCTCCTTCCTGTTTCGGAGCACCGACACCGAGTCGGGTTTCGAAGACAAAGTCAGGCCCAAGCACCTCGAGTGCCGTGGCCGTGGTCAGTGTCTTCAGAGAGGAGGCGGGAATCTGTGCCGTCGCCGCTTCGCGGGAGAACACCACGTCCCCCCTGGGACCGATCAGGCAGAAACCAATCGCCGCACCCTCCAATCCGGGATGGGCAGTGGCCGCTTCGAAAATCTGCGCGAGCCCCTCGACGAGAGGATTCGGCGGGGGCGGTGGTTCCGGCGGCGGCATCGG
>CALDKL010000817.1 GCA_937898895.1 uncultured Verrucomicrobiae bacterium
CCCGCCCCGAAGGAGCACCGCGCGACGGAGATCGTCCCCGTCCCGAAGGAGCACCGCGCGACGGAGATCGTCCCCGCCCCGAAGGAGCGCCGCGCGACGGAGATCGTCCCCGCCCCGAAGGAGCACCGCGCGACGGAGATCGTCCCCGTCCCGAAGGAGCACCACGCGATGGGGATCGTCCTGCGGAAGCAGAAAAAGGCGAGAGCTGACGAGCGGACCGAGCGATTTTCTTCGACTCAACCCACTCCGTGTTTCGCTTCGGCGGATCACGGAGTGTTTCTTTTCAGGCAATGCCGTTGACCACGTTGTCCAGGGGAGCCCCGGTCACCGCAGCGAGGGCAATGCGGGCCGAAGTAGAGCGCATTTCAATCTTCGATTCGACACTGCAAAAGGCCGCGTGGCAGGTCACGATCAGATTCGCGGTCGCTGCCTCCTCTGCCGAGCGCAGTGGTTCGTCCTCGACGACATCGAGTCCCGCACCACCGAGGTGATCGGTTCGCAGCGCCTCGAAAATGGCATCTTTCTCGATCACGGCACCACGAGCCGTGTTCACGACAAAGGCTCCTCGTTTCAGGAGGGACAATTCCCTTGCTCCGATGAGGTGATGGGTTTCCTCGGTCAGTGGACAGTGCAGAGAGAGGACATCGCTCTGACGCAGCAGCGCATCGAGCGAGTGGCAGCGGGTGATCCCGACGGCCTTGTCCGCGCCGTTCGGCAAATAGGGATCGTGAAAGACGACACGGAAGCCGAGGGCTTTGGCGCGAAGCGCGGTCGCCGTGCCGATGCGACCAAGCCCGACGACTCCGAAGGTGAGTTCCCGGAGGCGGCGCAGTTTCGGGGCCACGCGAATGGCCCAGCCGAGTTGCTTCGCTTCCTCGTCGAGAGCAAAGAGTTGGCGGCAAAGGGCGAGGGTCAGGGCGATGGCGTGGTCGGCGACCTCCTCGGTGCCGTAGTCGGGCACGTTGCATACGGCGATTCCAAGGTTCGCCGCAGCCGAGACATCGACCGAGTCGTATCCGACCCCGTTGCGGATGATCGCGCGACACTGTTTCAAACGGGCGAGGCCAGCGGCGGTGATGGGTGCGTTGTGCCAGACAATGAGGGCCCTGGCACCCCGAATTTCATCCGTAAAATCGGTGTCGCCATCGCAGAGGTATCGCCTCACCTCGGCGGCTTCGCCGATCACCTCTCGCTCCACGGAGGACTGCTCATCGCCCTGGGGCGAGCGGATCCAGTCAATGAGGGCGACAAGCGGTTTGGCGGACATGGCGAGCGGGGAGGAGAATCGTAGAGGAAGGACCGGCGGAGTCAATCCGCCAAACCGTCTTCCATCTCTCGGGATTGCTCACGCCAGGAGTTGCGTCACCACTTTTGCCCCTGGGTCGTTGGTCAGAGTCGCGGCGAGACCATTGCGCTTGTAGGTCAGGCGGGTGTGTTCGAGGCCGAAGGCTCGCAGGAGGGTGGCGTGCCAGTCGTAGTGCTTCACTTCGTCGATGACGGCTTTGTGGCTCCATTCGTCGGTCTCGCCGTGGACATGGCCCGCCCGGAATCCGCCCCCGGCGACCCATTGGCTGAAGCCGAAGGTGTTGTGGTCGCGTCCCCATTTTTCGCGCCCGGCGTCGTTCTGCAGCACCGGCAGGCGACCCATCTCGCCGCCCCAGTGAACGACGGTGCTCTCGAGCAGTCCGCGTTGCTTCAGGTCCGTGATGAGGGCGGCGCAGGGCTGATCGGTCGCGGCACAGTTCGCGGGCAGGGCGCTCACGAGAGAGCCGTGCTGGTCCCACGATTGTCCCGCATTGAGCACCTGCACAAAACGCACCCCTCGCTCGACGAGGCGGCGTGCGATGATGCAGCGCGTCGCGTAGTCGCGGGTGACGGGGTTGTCGACGCCATAGAGTTTCCGGATGGACGCGGGTTCGTTGGAAATGTCGAGGGCCTCCTTCGCCGCCGTCTGCATGTTTGCGGCGAGTTCGTAACTGGCGATGCGGGCGCGCAGGTCCTGTTCGGCAGGGTGAGTCGAGGCGTGTTCTTCGTTGAGGCTGCGCAGGAGAGAGAGCTGTCGCGCCTGGCTGTCTCCGGCGAGCGCGGCGGGCGGATCGAGATTGAGGATGCGCGGTTCGGTCGCGCGGACGACGGTGCCCTGGTAGAGTGCGGGGAGCCAGCCGTTGGTGAAATGTTCGCCCTGGAATGTGGGCAGTCCATTCGGATGGGAGAGCACCATATAGGCGGGCAGTTCTTCGGTTTCGCTGCCGAGTCCATAGGTCAGCCAGGATCCGAGAGCGGGATTTCCGGGGGTGATGCGACCGGAGTTGATCGCATAGAGTCCCTGGGCATGATTGCTGACTCCGGAACTCATCGAGCGAATCAGGCAGATGTCATCGACGACCTTCGCGAGATGGGGAAGAAGTTCGCTCAACTCCATGCCGCACTCGCCGTGCTTTGCGAATTTCCAGGGCGATCCGAAGACTTTCGAGGATGCCTGCGCGAGGTTGTCGTATTTGATCTCGCCGGGGAAATTTTGACCGTGATACTTCGTCAGCATCGGTTTCGGGTCAAAGAGGTCCATCTGCGAGGGGCCACCCATCATGAAGAGCGAGATCATCGACTTCGCCTTTCCGGGGAAATGCTGCGCTTTGGGGAGCAGGTCAAAGTTGGTGTCGTCGTTGATGACGGGCATCACCGGGGCCGCGAGCAGACCGTCCTGCTTCAGGAGCGAGGCGAGGGCGAGGCCTCCGAGTCCGAAGCTGTTCGCCTGGAGAAAGTGACGGCGCGAGCAGAGAGAGGCCTTCTTCATTCGATATAGAGGAATCGGTTCGAGCTGTAGAGCACCTGGCAGAGACTGGCTAGTGCTTCGCGGGCGGGGTCGGGTGGCGGAGGGGCGGCCGCACCTTTGGCCGGTTTTGCCGGGGGATGTTGCGAGTGGTAGCTCGCCAGGCTCGTCGTTTGCTGGCGGAGATAATCGCGCGAACGGGCGAGGTCGGATTCGGCGGGTTGTCTTCCGAAAAGAAGACGCCAGGCGAGCCGAAGCCGCGCCGTTTCATCGGCGGGTGCCGCCTGGTGCAGGTGATCGGCGAGGCGGCGGGCGTTTTCGAGAAT
>CALDKL010000818.1 GCA_937898895.1 uncultured Verrucomicrobiae bacterium
ACCTCGGCGGGTCGGAAATAGTTCGGCGAAACGGCGATGAGGGTCTTTCCGGTCTTGGCGCAAACCCCCCTTTCATCGACGCCTTCCCCTTTGAATTCGACGGGGAGCCCGACGGCGGCAAAGGCATGTTCACAGAACTCGCGCACCGTGTGCATCTCCCCCGTCGCGCAGACGTAGTCTCCCGGCTCGGGTTGTTGCAGGATGCGCCACATCATCTCGGTGTATTCCGGCGCGTAACCCCAGTCGCGCTGGGCACCGAGATTGCCGAGGAGGAGGACATCATCGAGACCTTCGGCGATGCGTCCCGCCGCGCGGGTGATCTTGCGGGTGACGAAGGTTTCTCCGCGCCGCGGGGATTCGTGATTGAAGAGAATCCCGTTGGAGGCGTGGATGCCGTAGGACTCGCGGTAGTTCACCACGATCCAGTAGCCATAGAGCTTCGCGACCCCATAGGGAGAGCGGGGATAGAAGGGTGTCGTTTCGGTCTGCGGCACCTCCTGCACCTTTCCGTAGAGTTCAGAAGTCGAGGCCTGGTAAAAACGAACTTTTCCGGACAGGCCGGTCTCCTTGATCGCATCGAGGAAACGGAGCGTGCCCACGGCATCGACTTCGGCGGTGTATTCCGGCACCTCGAAGGAGACCTTCACATGGCTCTGGGCGGCGAGATTGTAAATCTCATCGGGGCCGACCCGCTCGAGGACGCGATTGAGATTCGACGAGTCCGTGAGGTCTCCGTGGTGAAGGAAAAGGCGGGAATGGTGGATCTCGTCGTTCTCGATGAGATGATCGATGCGCGAGGTGTTGAAGGAACTGGATCTCCGGATGATCCCGTGTACCTCGTATCCTTTCTCGATGAGCTGTTCGGTGAGGTAGGAGCCGTCCTGGCCCGTGATTCCGGTGATGAGCGCTTTCTTCATGGATGGTTGTGGGGTGATTCGGGTTTCCGGCCGGAAGGGTCGATCCTTTCTCTGACCGGGGTGGACTTGTCAAACACATTCTCCCCTCCTGGGGAGTGATCGGGAGCGATTCAGTTGGTCGGGGGAAGGCTGCGGCGGGCCGAGATTTCGTCCGCGACGAGCCTGGCTGCGAGATCGATTCCCGACACGGTGGGAGACCAACCGAGTTCCCGGGCAGCCCTGGATGGATCCCCGACGAGATTGTGTGGATCGACTGGCCTGAAAAAGCGCGGGTTGACCCGCAGGAGCGTTTCCCCCGTGTCGGCGTGAATTCCGGTCTCTTCGCTTCCGTTTCCGTGAAATTCGATCGGAATCCCGGCAGCGTCGAACGCTCCCGAAACGAAGTCGCGCAGACAGGTGAGGTGTCCGGTCGCGAGAATGAACTCACCCGCCTGGTGATGCGAAAGGATCCGCCGAATTCCGTCCACGAACTCCGGGGCGTACCCCCAGTCGCGCCGTGAATTCAGATTGCCGAGTTCGAGGACAATCTTCTCCCCCTCCGCGATGCGGACGACGGAGGTGACGACTTTCTTCGTGACAAAATTCGGGCCGCGCCGCACCGACTCGTGATTGTACGCGATCCCGCTGGAAATGAAGAGTCCGTAGGCCTCGCGGTAGACTCGACACAAATTCACGGCGAAAGTTTTGGCGCACCCGTAGGGAGTGCCGGGGCGGAAGGCCGACTCCTCGGTCTGGGGAACCTCACGAGGTTGTCCAAAAATTTCCGAGGACCCTGCATGGTAAACCCGAGGGGGCGAGGGAAGGTCACGGCAGATCTCGAGGAGACCGAGCGTCGAGGCGGCCACTTCGGTGAAAGTGGATTCGGGGATGTCAAAACTGAGTCCCACGTGGCTTTGTCCGGCGAGGTGATAAAACTCATCCGGAGCGACGCTCTCGAAAATCCTCCGGATGGCACCCCGATCGGAGAGATCCGCAGCATGGAGGACGACTCTTTCTTCCCGGATAAGGCGGGCGAGGTGGACAAGCCGGGATTCATCGGCGTGGCTAATCCGTCTCACCAGCCCGTGGACCTCGTATCCACGACCGACGAGATCCTCGGCGAGATACGAGCCGTCCTGCCCGGTGATGCCGCTGATGAGTGCTTTCATTTGAGCGAGACGTGATCGGTTGGCCGATTCTTCCCTGACAAACTCACAACCGGACCCCTTTGGCGAGCATTGTGGCGTACCAGGAACTCTCGACCTGCGAGCGCATCACGACTTCCTGGAGAACCTCCGGACCCGGTACTTCGCCGCCGTTTTCGCGACGACGCAATTGTTCGACCTCCCTCGCCCCCACATCGTGGATGCTCGCCTGCGTCTTCTGCGCCTCATGCACCCGGAAGCAACCGAGAAACCAGGGAAGGCGTTCGATGGTAGCCCCGGCATTCCGGATCCGGAGGAGAAAATCCCAGTCCATCGCGAACTGAAAAGCGGGATCAATCCCCCGGATGGCATCGTAGATCCTCTTCCTCCAGAAAAGGGTTTCCTGGGGGACGTAATCGACGAGTCCAAGTGCTTCCGGATCATGCGGAGGCAGCACCCATCGACCGACCTCTTCGTCCATTTCATTGATGATGATGCGATGCCCGTAGACGGCATCGACCTCGGGATGCAGGGCGAACCACTTCACGATGAAATCGACCGTGCCAGGGCTGAAGAGATCGTCCGAATTCAGATAGGCCATGAGATCATCGGGACCGCAGTCGGTGTGATCGAATCCTTCGCGGATCGCGGCGGCCTGGCCCTTGTCAGGTTTCGACTGCCAGTGCTTCAGTTTGGCTTCTCGCTCCCGAATCACCTCGGCACTGTCGTCCTTGGAGCCACCGTCCATGACGATGTAGTCAACCCGAGCGACGCCAGTCTCGATCACGCTGTCCATCGTCCTGCCAAGGAAATGCCCCTGGTTGTAAGACGGAGTCACCACGGTCAGTTTGGGCAAAGTCCGCCCTTCCGTCTCGAGGTCGGGAAGGCAGTCGAATACGACCGATCGACTTTTCGCGTACTGATAGAGGCCACCGAGGCGATCTTCTCCCACATAGGCATAAAGCCAGGCTTTGCGTTTGTCGAAGGAACTGAGGGTTTCTTTCCAGGCACGGCGCGGACCGAGGATCTCCGCTCCCTCGAGATAGCGGTTCCATGTTCTGGAGAGGAGTCGTCTGACCAGCCAAGGGCAATGGATGGCGCTCTTGCGAACAAGATACCAGCTGCTTCTTGCCAGGAGGGTCTTCGTATCGCGAACGATCTTCGAACCAAGACGCTTGCCGTGCGCGAAAGAGACCAGGCGAACCTCGACCGATTCGCGATGAAACTCCTCCCAGGGACCATCCTCCCGGCACCTTTCGAAGGCGAGGTCGCATCGACGAGCCCGCAGGGGCATTCGGATGCCGATGGTCTCGCCCGGTGCCCCCGTCAGGGTGATCTCGTTCAGTGCGCTGCCCCGTCCATTGCGTAGGGTGAGTCGCAAACGCTCCTTGCCCGAGGCGGATCCGCGCGACTCGGGCCACCATCGTCCATCGAATCGCTCCAGCAGGCCCGCCGGAAGGGCGCTGCGCGATTCGCCGGACTGCCGTCCGTCTCTGGCGTCTCTGGTCATGATCGGCTCATCCATCGTTCAGGAAAGGGAGTAGCCACCTTTTTCCAAGGTTCCCTTCAGGTTGGTCTCGACGAATTCGACCAGCTCGTCCGTTGCGTACCGCCGCCAATCTCCGGGGAGACCCTGGCGACCGTGGGATCGCTCGTCGACTTCCCCAAGAGCGCGCCCGAACTTCGCTTCGAAGGAATTTGCGGTGATGGCACGCTCGAGAATCTCGCGATCATAACGGAATCCGATCCGATCCAAGACCTCGGTGAGCAGGGTGCCTCCACTTGCGATGAGATCCTCGTAGCGAACCACTTCCGAATCCGAGTTCAGCCAGCTTTCCTGAATCCGCTGGATCTCGGAGTGACGCGTTCGAATCGTGTGTAGCAGGCCTTCGCCATCGCCCATTCCCTCGACTTCTTCGCGGAATTTGACGATATGCGGGAAACCGTCGGTGGTGTGGGTGTAGCGCAACGAGAAATAGAGGGAAACCATCGCGTCGCGGATGTCACGGAGAACGAAAAAGACGGGCTGGCCTGTCGCCCCGTCGAGTTCAAAAAACTCCTGCCGGGGGAGAAAGATCGCCGGGTAGACGCAAGAGGGAACCCATTCGTAGTGCTCTGTACGCCGTCCAAACCGCCGATAGGTACGTTCGCCGAAGGCTGTGGAAAGAATGTCGGCAATCCAGGTGGAGCCGGCCTTGGCATGGGTCACGTGAAAAAGATTCTGATGCACTGAATTCATTCGGTCGTGGAAAACACTCTCTGTTTTGATCGGGGCCGCACTGAAAATGATCAGCGGATTCCAGGCGGAATCGTCGTGGCGAGAATTGACCTTAGGAGACGGACTTTCTGCGTCCGGTCCACCAGGTACGAAGGGCCGATTTCAGGGATCTAGGCGCATTCACCGTTGCCAGTTCCGCCTGTAGCGACTTGATGCGTTCGCGTTGCCTTTCCAGACGCTCCATCAGATCTCTGTGATGGTCTGATTCGCGCCAGAGCCGGAGGCAGAAGCGGCGACAGAGGTTCCACTGCAGATCCAGAGAGGGGGTGTATCCCGGATCTTCCCGCGAGGCCTTGCGGATATCATCGAGCAGTTGGAAATAGACGATACCGGTATCCTGGATCCGTTGGGTGTCATCAAATGCCTTTGAATAGTTTCCCGAGTATTCCGGATGGTGATAGGTCACTTCTTCCACGAACTTCACTGGATAGGTCCTCGCCAGACGGTGCATGCCCGCCGTCTCGATGCACACGGCGAGGTCGTTGTCGA
>CALDKL010000819.1 GCA_937898895.1 uncultured Verrucomicrobiae bacterium
ACGAACCGATACCAAGTGAGTTGAGCGAGGAAGAAGCCAAGCGGGTGCTCGGATGGGAACCCAAGGTGACCTTCCGCGAACTCGTCACGATCATGGCAGCTGCCGACTGGGAGCTGGCGAAACGCGAGGCCGCCCAGCGGCGCTGATTTGCCCTCGGGCACTACGGGAGCAAGACATGCCGAGCGGATCCCCTCTGCGCCGCAGTCTGCGGCGCTGGCTCCTGGGTCGTCCCAGTTGGATTGGAACGGGGAAACCCGATTCTCTCCTCGTCTTTGTCCACATTCCGAAGGCGGCCGGCACAAGCCTGAACGAGGTGTTCGAGCAAGTCTACGGTCGGACTTTTCTCAACGTTTCGAATCACCATCCTTCCTGGGAATCGAAGCGGCCCAATCCCGACGGGATCTGTTGTCTCTCCGGACACGTCCCCTACGGTTGGCATCGCAAGCTCGGGGGAAAGGGGCAGACGGAATGGCCGCCGGACGGTCTGTTTGAAGGCCGTATCATCCGCTACGTTTCTGTCGTCCGGGATCCGGTGGATCGATTCCGATCCTACTACCGCTACGCGAAGCAGGAGCCCAAGCACCGCCATCATCGCAAGGTTGCCGGGATGAGTCCGCGTGAGTTTCTCACCTTTCTCGATTCCATCGGGGATCACGGCGCATGGAATCAGCAATCCCGGATGCTCGGCGGCCTGCCGGGTGATCGCTTCCATCTGGTGACACCGCTGAATCGCCTGGATCGTTTTGTCGAGATTCTGGGGAAGTCGCTCGGTTGGCCAGGAGGCATTTCCCTGCCCCATTCCAATCGATCAGAGAGCGGGGAGGGGGACGGCTTCGATGATTCGCTCCTCGCCGAGATTGAAGCCCGCGGGCCACAGGATCGCGAACTCTACGACCAGGTCTGCGATCGGTTCGAGCGCGGCGATTTCCCCGCATTCCAGGAACGCTCATCCAATCCCTCGTGAATTCGTGACGGCACCTCGCTTTACCATCGTGACGGTCTCTCTCAACGCCGGTCCGGCACTTCGCGAGACGGTGGTCTCGGTCCTTTCGCAGGAGAACGCGGATTTCGAATACCTGATTCAGGACGGCGGTTCGAGCGACGGCTCCCTCGATCACTTGCCGCAGGACCCGCGAATTCGGCTCGTCGTGGAGAAGGATGCCGGGATCTACGACGCCATGAACCGGGCGGCGCGTCGGGCCACGGGTGACTATCTGAACTTTCTCAACGCCGGGGACCGTTTCGCGCGGACCGACACTCTCGCCCTCGTCGCAAAAACGCTCGACGCCTCCGCTGATCCGCCCGATCTGCTCTACGGCGACTCTCTCGACGAACGATCCGCCAAGCTCAGGCGATCTCCGAAAGCCTTCCATCGCCGCTCCCTCTTTCTCGAAGGCATTTGCCACCAGGCGCAGTGGTTTCGCCGCGACACGTTCCTTTCGCTCGGGGGACTCGACATTTCCTACCGTTTCCGAGCAGACCACGAGCTGCTCCTGCGTCTCGCCGAAGGGAACGGCCGCACGATTTCTTTGGGGGAAACGCTCGCCCTCTATGA
>CALDKL010000820.1 GCA_937898895.1 uncultured Verrucomicrobiae bacterium
CTACCTCACCGTCCTCCTCGTTGTCGCCGAACCGCTCCGCAATCTCGGCAAGTACACCATGGCCGACGTGCTCGCCTATCGACTCCGGGAACGCCCCGTGCGGGCGATGGCCTCGCTCAGCACCCTGCTCGTCTCGATCTTCTACATGATCGCCCAGATGGTCGGGGCCGGCGTGCTCGTGAAGGAACTCCTCCCGGGCGTCGGTTTCAATACCGCCGTCATCGGCGTCGGTGCCCTCATGATTGTCTACGTCGTCTTCGGGGGGATGCTAGCGACGACCTGGGTTCAGATCATCAAGGCCATTCTCCTCATGAGCGGCAGCCTCTTCCTCAGCGTGCTCGTGATGAAGGAATTCGGCTTCAGTTTCGCGAAGTTCTTCGAATCGATCTCCTCGATCACGGTGAACAAGGACGGTGTCGCAAAGACCGTCGATTTCCTGACCCCGGGAATGAAGTTCAAGGACCCCCTCGACCAGATCTCCCTCGGTCTCGCCCTCGTCCTCGGCACGGCTGGCCTGCCCCACATCCTCATCCGCTTCTACACGGTTCCCGATGCGAAAACCGCCCGGGTCTCGGTGATCTGGGCCATGATCATCATCGGCCTTTTCTACATCATGACGACCTTCTTCGGCTTCGGGGCCGCCGCCCTGCTCGACAGCAATGTCGTCGCGGCGAATCCGAACATGAGCGCCCCGCTGCTCGCCAAGGCCCTCGCCGGAGATCTTTTCTTCGCCTTCATCTCGGCGGTCGCCTTCGCCACGATTCTCGCCGTCGTCGCCGGACTCACCATCAGCGCCTCGACCTCTTTCGCCCACGATTTCTTCACCAATGTGATCCACCACGGCAAGGAACATCGCCCCGGCGAGGAGGTGAAGGTTGCCCGCATCACCGCCTTCGTCGTAGGGGCCGCCGCGATCGCGATTGCGATTCTGTTAGGCCCAAAGACCAACGTGGCCTATCTCGTCGGGCTCGCCTTTGCCGTAGCAGCCTCGGCAAATCTGCCGGTGATCCTCATGTCCGTTTTCTGGAAACGTTTCACCACTGCCGGAGCCGTCTGGGGACTCGGGGTGGGACTGACCTCGAGCATCCTCTTCATTCTCATCGGACCCAATGTCATGGGCGGGGAGGCCCTCTTCCCGCTCCAGAATCCCGGCATCGCGAGCATTCCGCTCGGATTGCTGGCAGCCTGGCTCGGATCCCTCGCTTCGCCCCACGAACACGGGGCTGAGGCCAGGTTCGCCGAGATGAAAGTGCGCGCCCACACCGGTCACGGTGCCGAACAAGCCGAGCCGCATTGATTTCCTTCGCATCGCAGGCATCTTGGCCCGGTGAATCTCTCCGAACTCCAGGGTCTCCTGAAACGCTTCGAACTCACCCCGAGCCGCAAGCTCGGACAGAGTTTCCTTGTCGACGCGACGGTGTCGCAATGGATCGTTTCCCAGCTCCGCATCACCCCGGACGACTGCGTTGTCGAGGTTGGTCCCGGCTTCGGTTCCCTGACAAAACACCTCATCGGGAGGTGTCGTCGTCTCATTCTCATCGAGGCCGATGGCCGGCTCGCCCGGTATCTGTCGGAACAATTCGCACCACTCGGCGCCGAAGTCATTCACGGCGACGCGACCGAGTACGATGTGCGCCCCCTTTTCCTGGAAGGATCGGTGAAGTTCATCGGAAATCTCCCCTACTCCGTCGGAAATACCATCCTTGAGCGCTTCCTCGACGCACCCAGTCCGGTGTGCGAAGCGGTCATCATGGTGCAGAAAGAAGTCGCTGATCGCTTTGTCGCCGGCCCGCGAAGCAAGGATTACGGAGTTCTCACGCTCCTGTTTCAGGAGCGCTGGCGGATCACGAGTCTTCGCACCGTCGGACCGGAACTCTTCCACCCGCGGCCCGCCGTCGATTCGACAATCGTGAAATGGGAACCGCGTCCCCCCGGTGACCTTGCACCCCACTCGCCCGAGACGTTCCGAGAGACCGTCAAATGCGGATTTTCCCAACGTCGCAAGCAACTCCACAACAATCTCCGAATCGAGAAAGGCACCTCCGAAGAGATCTTCCGCGCGATGGGGCTCCCCGCGACCGCTCGGGCCGAGGAACTTTCTCTCGGACAATGGGTTGACCTGGCCAATCTCCTCGATCCACACCCCTGCAGCCTCCTCCCGCCTTCCGCGACCGAGTCGCTCGACGCGGTCGACGGACACGACAGGGTCGTCGCCAGCCTGCCCCGCCGCGAAATCCACGCCGGAAAACATCTTCACCGCGCCGTGCATGTGTTTGTCAGGAACAAGGCCGGGGAAATCTACCTGCAACTCCGCTCCCACCTCAAGGACACCCACCCGCGCAAGTGGGACAGCAGCGCCTCCGGCCACGTGGATCCCGGCGAGAGCTACCACGACTGCGCCGTTCGCGAGATGTGGGAGGAAATCTGGGTCGAGCCAAAAGGAGATCTTGCCAGGATTGCGAGGATCGAGGCCAGCGAGGCGACCGATCTCGAATTCATCGAGGTCTTCCTCGCCGAGGCCAAAGGCCGCATTCGCATCCACGGACGGGAGGTCGACAGCGGACGTTGGTTTTCCCCCGATTTCATCGAACGCTGGATCACGGAGCGCCCGCAGGATTTTGCGACCGGCTTCCTCACCTGCTTCCGGGCCTGGCGGAATTCCTGAAGGACAACGACCGACCCGCTCAATGAAAGAGAAAGGGCACGCCCATCTTCTCAAACGTTGCCTTGGGTTCGGCCATGTAGCGTTCCGCCAGCTCGTCGAATTTGCCCTTCGCCCGATAGTCGGCGAGGAAGGCGTTGATTTCGGTGCGCAGGGTTTCGTCGCCCTTGCGCAAGCCGATTGCCCAGGTCTCCTCGCGAATGGGTTGAAGTATGGGTCGGGTGGTATCTTCGTGTTGCCGCCAGTGCTGGTAAATCGAAATCTGGTCGTAGATGAAGGCATCCGCCTTGCCCTGCACCACCTCGAGGGCGCAGGCAGAGGAGGTGTCGAGGATGATGAGTTCCATGCCCGGCATCTCGGCCCGTGCCCACTGGTGGCCTGTGGTGGCGAGCTTCACCGCGACTTTGTGGATTCCCGGCTTGAGATCAGCGGCGGACCGGATCGGCGAATCTCTTGCCACGAGTAGGCAGAGTCCGTTGGTGACGTAGCCATCGGAAAAATCAATCGTCTTCTCGCGTTCGGGTGTTCGGGTCAGTGAGGAAATGATCGCGTCGATTTTTCCCGACTGGAGGGCTGGGATGATCCCGTCCCATTCCACATCCCGGATCACGAGGGGACGACCGAGGCGCGCAGCGAGATCTTCGGCCATACGCACGCTGATGCCATCCGGTTGGTTGTCGGGTCCGCGCATCTCGAAAGGCGGATAGGCCAGCTCCATTCCGACCACAAATGGGTGCCCGGCATCGGCCTTCACATCTTCGGAATCTGTTTTTTCGCACGAGACAACAAGGGCTG
>CALDKL010000821.1 GCA_937898895.1 uncultured Verrucomicrobiae bacterium
AAGGGCTGGGGCGGATAATGGGCGAAGCTCTCAATGAGGCTGCTTTCCAACACGACTGGCAGCAGACGGCAACGCGTTATCGAATGTTTCTCTATCTGGAGGGACAGGAGATCCAAGGGGATCCAGAGCGTGGGCGACAGGGGCGGCGCGGGATGATGGAAGCGGAGGTCGAATCCGTCGTCCTACAAGGCGGCCGGATGTCACTGCAAGAAGCACTGCTTCACCGGGTGCGCTATTTTTGCGATGGCGCAGTGTTAGGCTCGGCGGGTTTTGTGAATGCAGTCTTCGAGCGGGAGAGAACCCAACAAAACCGATTCGGCGAAAAACGCTCAACTGGCGCACGTCGCATGCGCGGAGCGGACTGGGGCGGACTGCGTGTATTGCGCGATTTGCAAAAGGACGTGATGGGGAAATAGGCGGAAGATCTGATGCCCAGGCGTCGCTGCAACTTCCGGCGAAATGCCATTATTCTGCCTCTGCCAGGCCCAAGCGTGAGGATCACGGGAGTCCTTTTGCACCCGGTTTGACAGGCCCTTCGCCTCATGCAGCCCGGTGGATCGCAAGTTGGCGGCTGACAAACCACGAAATTCGCTTACAATGCGGGCCGTTTCCGCCCTAGCGCCAGAGCCCCATTCATTTTTTACCCCCGTAATCCATGGCAGACGCCTCCCAGCAGCCTCACGAGCCCGAAAACCACCGTAACCTCGACGCCCTTTCCGCCAGCGAAGCGCCCGGCGTAGTCGATGCCATCGAGCGGAATCGCACCAAGATTCTCGCCGGAATCGCCGTCGGCGCGATCTTGCTTTGCGGCGTCCTCGTTGTGGCGCAGATGAAAAAGCAGAAACACCTCGCGTCGTCGCAGGCATACACCGCCGCTGCCAGCAAAGGCGACATCGCCGCGCTAGACGCCGTGCTCGTTGAGTTTCCGGGATCAATCGGAGCCGGCAATGCCTTGTTGAAGAAAGCGGACATCCAAATCGACCAGGGCAAGTCCGAAGATGCACGCACAACCCTCGAACGATTTTCCGCCGAATTCGTCAGTCATCCCCGCTATGCGCAGGGAATTTTCGCGCTGGCGAATCTGTTTCACGTTGCCGGGGACCGCGAAATGGCGAAGTCCCATTACGAAAAAGTCATCTCGGTGCAAAAGGACGGAGAACTGACCCCCCTCGCTCGCATCCGACTCGGCGATCTCGCGCTAGAGGCAGGTGATGCAAAGTCTGCCGATCAATTCTATCAAGAGTCCTACACTCTCCATCCCGGGAATCCCTTCTTCGAGTATGCCGAAGAAAAGATCGCCCTCTTGAAAGTCGGCAATCCACCGGAAGTCGCGAAACCGACACCTCCGGCCCCTCCTCTCGAACCGAGCGCGACTGCGACCACGAAGGATCCGGCTAAACCCGCGACGGTCCCCACGCTTCCGCAGCCCCCCAAAGAGGCAGCGAGCAAGGAACAGCCAAAGGCGGCAACGCCTCCTGTTGTACCCCCTAAAGCGGAAACGCCGAAGCCGGAGGCACCGAAGACCGAAGCTGCCAAGCCGGGTTCCGTGCCCCCCACTGCCCCGTCGGCACCGGCTCCAAAGGCCCAGACGACAAAACCGGAATCAAGGGAGGCTGCTGCTTCTTCCCCTACCCCCGCCCCTGCTGTGCCCAAGACCCCCGAAGCACCGCAACCTGCCGCATCGACTCCGGAACAGGCGAAATAAGGCGATCCCTTCCGACGAGTCACGACAAGGTCAACGCCACCTCCGGACGGAGGCTCGTGTGTTCTTTCAGAACCAGCCTGCGTGTCAGTCTTCCACGTTGGAAATGTTTTCCCAATTCCTTTCGAAGAGGGAAAGCGAGTCCACCGAGTGAGCGTCGTTTTGAGGCATCCTCAACGAGGGACGCCCAATGTCACAACCGATACAAGGGTCTGGATTCTCACGCAGAAATCCGGATTTCATTCGAATCGAGAACTTCCTGTTTTCCAGCAAGCCCTTTGACAGATGCGGCAAAGGAACGCCCATCCTTCGATTCCCGCGAGTCCGTATGTACCGATTCTCGACTTTCGCCGAATTCCTCCGTTAGGATCTCCTCACCCTTCTTCCGTCATGGCACATTTCTCCATTCTCAGGATCCTTGTTGCAGTGGCTTCAGGCGCACTTGTGTTTGCGAACGCCTCTGAAACAGTCCCCCATTGGAAAGCCGGAGCCTCCTCGGCGGTCATCACTCCAAAAACTCCGATGTGGATGGCGGGCTACGCATCGCGCACAAAACCATCCGAAGGAACGGAGACAGACCTGTTCGCAAAGGCGCTCGTCCTTGAGGACGTCTCAGGAAGTCGCATCGCGATCCTCACCGCCGATCTCGTCAGCATCCCCCGAGAAGTGCGTCTCGCTACCGCTGGACGAGTTCAAAAAACTCATGGAATTTCACCCGAACGCCTCCTCATCAATGTCTCCCATACCCACTGTGGTCCCGAGTTGCGAGTCTGGCGAACCAGGAATAGTGACGATTCTTCCCAACGCGAGCAGGAAGCCTCCGAATATTGCAGGGCCCTCGAGGACACCTTCGTTCGGCTCGTTGGCGAGGCCTTGGAACGCGCGGTCCCGGCGGCACTTAGCTACCAGCACGCCAAATGCGGTTTCGCAATGAACCGCCGCCGCCCCGATGGCAAGGGCGGCTTCAGCAACGCACCCAATCCCGACGGTCCTGTCGATCACCGCGTTCCGGTGTTGCGGGTGCGATCGATTGGTGAAGAGCCAATTCGTGACCTCGCCATCGCCTTTGGGTATGCCTGCCACTGCACCACCCTCGGGTATCAAAAGTTCAATTCCGACTACGTCGGTTATGCCCAGGCCCGGATTGAACAAACCCATCCTGGTGCCGTCGCTCTCTTTCTGAACGGTTGCAGCGGCGATCAGAACCCCTATCCCAGGAGAGAAGTCGCTTTTGCAGAGGCCCACGGACAATCTCTAGCCCTTGCCGTCGAAAGTGCCCTCGAAACTCCTCCACGTGTGCTCGAGGGCGAAATCCGCGCCGCCCTGAGGGAGATTCCTTTGCGTTTGGATACCCTCCCTACTCGCCCGGAACTGGAAGAGAGAGCCCGGTCCACCAACGCTCTCGATGCCAACCTGGCCAAGCATCTCATTGGGACGCTCGATGCGGGAAAGATTCTCCCGCAGAGCTATCCGTATCCCGTTCAGGTCATTCGGTTGGGAACCGACTTCACCCTCGTCGCCCTCGGCGGAGAGACCGTGGTTGATTACTCACTTCGCCTCCAACGGGAATTGAACGATCCGGTCGTGTGGGTGGCGGGTTACAGCAACGACGTCATGACCTACATCCCAAGTCGCCGCGTGTGGAATGAGGGTGGCTACGAGGGCGGTGAAGCGATGAAGTGGAATCTCTTTCCGGCGAGATGGCACCCCGATGTCGAAGAGGACATCATCAGAACGGTTCACGATCTGAGAGGATCCGTTGAGTGAAGAATTCACTCGCCGCCAGTGGGAAACGCCCCCCACCGATCAGCAGGGTAGTGATTCCATCGAGTTGCCCCGCGCCCGGCACGCGATATCGATCTTTGCGGGGGCGTGATGCAGTTCGATCCGCTCGAAACAGTAGACCCCCTCCAGCCGCCTCGCTTCCTCCATGAGCCGTTCGAGATCGGCCAGCATCCGTTCTTGGCGAGTCCGTCGGGCGATCATCTGCTTTGCGAAACGCCTCCCCTTGCGCCACAACTCAGGCATCCGCACGCAGAAGATGAGAAGAAGCACCAGAACGGCAGATCCAAAGAAGAGGGCGTAGACCGTGGATACAGGAAGCATGGCGGCAGGCAAAGGAATTAGTTTCTGTATTATCAACAAATTTTAAATAAAATCAAAAACTTTATTAAATTTTTATTCCGTGGCTTTTGCCTTTCGTTTGCTGGCGCTGTCGAGAGCAGTTGAGCTTTTCTCGGCTGGTCTTACAATCCCGGACGGTCTTTACAC
Source organism: uncultured Verrucomicrobiae bacterium (assembly GCA_937898895.1). Classification (GTDB taxonomy): domain Bacteria; phylum Verrucomicrobiota; class Verrucomicrobiia; order Verrucomicrobiales; family DEV007; genus Arctic95D-9. The sequence goes on from CALDKL010000821.1 coordinate 3,974, forward strand.
GCTCGCCACCGCAGATCTGATGTTCCTGTTATTCCTTTCCCCGGCACGCCCTGCTTTCCAGGCATCCTCCTGGAAAGGGCTTGTTTGCGTATGGATGGGAATCCTTGGCTCGGTGAATCTCTGTGCCGAGACACCTCCCGCAACTCCCGCTGCGCCAAAACCCTCGGTGGTAGGTGTGGTGCCTGATTCCGTCAAATTGGACTTGTCCCGTCGCGATCTGAAAAACTTCCTCACCGACAAGGATGCCCTGGTGTCGTATCCCAGTGGTGGAAGTGGACCTTCTGAACTTCGCGATGTGTTTACCCTCGGGTCGGTCGATACCCGGTATGCGGTCTTTTGGGACCCTCTTGCGTGTCGCCTGATCGGCATTCTGGATCTCGAAGCCCCACCGGAATCCATTCCACTCCAAGCCCCCTCTTCGCCGTCCGCTGCCGACACAACCGAGAAAGTCACCAGTGGAGACGGCAAGCCGACTACCGCCAGCCCCTATCTGTTCAAGGCGGAAGGCGGATTTCCGCTTTCGAAGACATCGGGTGCTTCCGACCAGGCGCAGTACTTTGGATTTCGCATCGTGAAGGGAGTGCCGGAGTTCCTCTATCGCTGCGGCTCGCTCCTAGTGGAGGAACGGATTTGGCTCGACCACGGGGGCACGGTGATGAAGCAGCGTTTCTTCGTAAAACAAGCGACGCATGGGCTGAAAATCGCGGTGCCCGTGAACTGGGCGGGACGAGTCGCGGCCTCTTCCGGAACGTGGACAGGCGCACTCCTCACCGTCCCGCAGGAAGCGGCAGCAGAAATCATCCTGACTTTCCCGCTTTCCCCGACTCCCACCTCTGCCCCCGTGGCCCCTTGAGCAAGGATTTTACCAGATTTGTCTGCGCCCTCACCACGTTCGTGCTGGTCTCCTCCCTGCCGACCACCGGACAGGAAGTCGCGTCTCCGGACAAAGGAAATCCTTCCGAAACACGCGAGCGCCGCGTCATTCAGATTGCGCCCAACGACCAGGTGCCCACCGTCCGGGCGATCGCTCCGATCGGAGGTGGCAACGTCTTCTTTCTCAATCACCGGGGCCAGATTGGCGTGGCGAAATTCTCCCCAGGCCTGAGTCAGATCGGATGGGAGTTTTATTCAGAGGTGAAACTAAACGCCCTGCCCTTTCTTGCCGTCGGCCCCGGTTACTCGATCCTCTCGGCATCGCCGATGGAACTCACCCAGGCATTCGACACGGACCAGGACGTGGAACTCGATTTTTTCCAGGCCGTGGTCCGCGAATGGCCCACCCGGAGCGAAGGGGTCACCATCACGGCCGGTCCGGTGGCGGATTCGCATGGACGGGTGCTCTATGCCCTCTCTCCGCACTCCCTGAAGGCCGGGGAACCGAAAAAGGCCCGGCTCATGGCCTGGATTCCTTCGGCGGGCAAGTCAATTCCCGTGACCGAGAGCGAACTCCTGATCGAGAGCTTCGCCCTGCGTCGCGACGGGCTCCTCGCCACCCGCCTCTCGATGCCGGATTACGCGGATGGATTTTTCTTGTCTCTCACGGAGTTGCCCGCTCCGGAATCCCCTTCCGAGAAAGGCTCACCGACCTCTGCAGCCGCGCCTCCGGCACCTCCGCTCCTGCCCTTCACCCTGCCCTCACTCATCCTGCCCGCCGAACTGACGAAGCGTGATCGCCCCGTCTCTCCGGCCTTCCTCGAGGAAGATGGGGTTGAGAAACTGATTCTCACCTGTCCCGAATCACGGCACCTCATCGAAATCGTGCCAGAGAAAGCGGGCGGCGTATGGCAGGGATCGGTCCTGCTGCGCGGAGTCGCCCCCAAACCCATTTATGCTCTCGTCGAAATGGAGACCGGCCGCCTTCTCGGCGGGGGAGATGCCGGATTTTTGCCCCTGGCGGAGGATCCCTCGGTCTACCGCATCACTTCACTGACGCTCGCGGACGACGGCATCGTTCTCGAATTCAGCAAGCCCGTGGACCGATTTGAGGCGGTGAAAGCGGAAAATTACTCCGTGAAAGCAATCGCCCTTGGTGGAGGGGAGACCTCTATCGATGTGGAGCCCGTCATCGACGCCGGAGGCCGCACCGTGGCCCTCAAGAGCAAATCGGTTGAGCCGGGCCACGTTCTGCGGGTCGTTTGTCAGAACGTGCCCTCTGAAGACGGCGGCAAACTGCTTCATTCTTCGGTCTTCCGAACGATCCACGCACGGTGAGTGCCCTTATGGAGCCGCATCCGAGACTGCACCGGCCTCGGCGAGTCGCCCCATCACTTCCTTCCGCAGCCAGAGGTTCATTTCCGTCGAACCCTTCGTGACGATCTCGTCCTCGGTATAGCCGAGTTCCAGAGCCAATTTCTTGCGCGCTCCGTAGCTGGCATCGAGACGAATCGTTTTCAACAAGTCCACAATCGAATTCCGCCAATTCGGTGCGTCGGGATGTTCTCGGGCGAGCGCATCGAGTCGCTCTGCAAAGGCCACCCCGGTGATCGGCTGTCCTTCAGGACGCTCACATATGACAGAAACCAGTTTGGCGAAAGCACTCATCGGACTCCGAGGTTAGGCAGAGACTCGGCGATGGCA
>CALDKL010000822.1 GCA_937898895.1 uncultured Verrucomicrobiae bacterium
GTCCCGCGTCTCCTGACATGAACACCGCGCTTCTCCTTGATCGAGGCTTCACCGCCCACGACTCGGGCGAGTTTCATCCCGAGGCTCCCACCCGGATCTTTGCCATTCTCGACCGACTCGAAGGTTCGGGGCTGGCTGCGGAATGCGCAAAGGTGACGGGCCGCGAGGTGAGCGACGACGAGATCCGTCTCGTTCATACCGATGGCTATCTGCGCAAGGTTCTCTCCGAAGTGGACGGAACGAGGCACGGTCAGCTCAGCACGGGCGACGTGAATTTCGGCCCCCATTCCCTCCGTGCCGCACGGGCCGCTGCCGGGGGGCTGCTCCAGGCCGTGGATGGGGTCGTCGCGGGAAATTGGAACAACGCCTTCTGTGCGGTCCGGCCTCCGGGACACCATGCCACGCCCGACCGAGGCATGGGCTTCTGCCTCTTCAACAACGTCGCCATTGCGGCCCGCTACGCGCAGCGAAGGCACGGACTGGAGCGCATCGCCATTGTCGATTGGGATGTCCACCACGGCAACGGCACCCAGGACATTTTCTACGAGGACGGCAGCGTCTTCTTCTTTTCGACCCATCAGTCGCCCTGGTATCCGGGAACGGGTTCGAAGGACGAAACCGGTTCCGGTCCAGGGCGCGGGAGGACTTTGAACGTGCCCCTCGCGGCGGGATCGGGGATGAAGGAGATCGGCGGTGCCTTTCGAGGGGCCCTCACGGAAGCAATGCGTGACTTCAGGCCCGATCTCATCCTCCTCTCGGCGGGATTCGACAGTCGACTCGGAGATCCCCTGGGACAGTTCACCCTCAACGATGCAGAATTTGCGACTCTGACGGAAATTCTCCTGGAGCTGGCCGACACCCATGCGGGAGGGCGGCTCGTCTCCGTGCTCGAAGGCGGCTACAATCCCCGTGGTCTCGCCTCTGCGGTGGAGAGTCACGTCCGTGCGCTGCGGAACTGAAGCGCGGCAATGCGCCCGACTTTTTCATTCCTCCGGACGACCCTTTCGGCTAGTGTGGTGATCGCCAAATACGTGTGCAAAATTCGTGAGGAATCGTTTTCAACTTCAAGGCGAGAGGAGGGAGTTGAGCGAGCTCAACGACCGACGAGTCACGCAGAAGGTGGAAAAGAGGCCCGCGATCTAAAAAAGAATCGAGCGAAGCGCGCTGATTTTCAAAACGTAAAAAAACCATTTTGTGCACGAATTTAGCGATCACTACACTAGTATCCCTCCATGCTTCGCCCGCTTCTCCCCACCCTAGGCCTCTTCGCGACGCTGCTCCTCGCCGCCACGGCCCTGACCCAGGACCGCCCCGGTCGGATCCGCCCGACCTACTTCGGGATCAAGGATGGCGAGGTGCCGGAGGATCCGCGGGAATGGCGGGAGGAGCGATACGAAGACTTCCCCGACTGGGATGTCAGTGCCGAGTTGCCCAACGATGTCTTCACCTTCGCCCGGCTCCGCTACAATTCTGGAACCTGGATGGGGCGGCGCGCGAAATGGCTCATCGACTATCCCGACAGTGAACTGAATTTTTCTTATCGCCTCCAGCAACTCACCTCCCTGCAGGTCGATCCGAAGGGGGCCATCGTCGATATCGACGCCGAACAACTCCGTCACTATCCCTTTGTCTACATGATCGAGCCAGGGGATATCTGGATCACCGACGAGGAGGCCTCCATCCTGCGCGACTACCTCCTCAACGGGGGATTCATCATGGTCGATGATTTCTGGGGGATCTATGAGTGGAAGAATTTTGAACGCGCCCTGCGCCAGATCTTCCCCGACCGAGAGTATGTCGAGCTGGAACTCGATCACCCGATTTTCCACATGGTCTTCGACCTCGAGATGAAGCCACAAATCCCCGCCGTGGGCATGGCGATGATGGGGCGGGAGGAAGGGATCACCTACGAGTGGAACAAACCGGGGTCGGAGACCCCTCACTATCGAGCCATCCACGACGACGCCGGGCGCATCTGCATGATCATCTGTTTCAACACCGATCTCGGCGACGGATGGGAGGAGGAAGGAACCGACCCCTGGTATTTCCGGGAGTTTTCGGAAAAATATTCCTACCCCCTCGGCATCAACATCGTTTTCTACGCACTCACCCACTGAGGGTTCACTGCCCCGGTTTGGGCGGGGACTTCGGAAGGGGAATGGTGGGGCTCGAAGGGGCTACTGGGCGCTTCAGGGGAATCGGCTGAATGCCGCTCGGGGGACCTCCTGCGGCGGGAGCGACCGGAGGGCGACCAGGCTGAGCCGGAGATGATGCCGGGCGAACGGGGGCAGCCCCAGGCTGGACGGCTCCCGGAGGTTTCAGAGGAACGGCACCCGCCGGTCGAACCGGGATGCCTCCCGGAGCGGTCGGGGCAGCGGGCGCACCCGTGGCGGGTTGGCGGGGAGGTGCCGGAACCGCTGCCGGTCTGA
>CALDKL010000823.1 GCA_937898895.1 uncultured Verrucomicrobiae bacterium
CGATTTCACCCGCGAGGTTTTCGATCTGCTCCGTTCCACCGATCTGAACTTCCGGGGCAACGTCGAGGGCCACGATCTCTTCGAAAGCAAGATCGACGTCGTCGTCTGCGACGGGTTTGTCGGCAATGTCATCCTCAAATCCTGCGAAGCCACCGCCAAAGCCATGTTCAAATGGCTGAAGCAGGAGATCAACACCAACCCGATTCGCAAGGTCGGAGCCCTCATCGCGAGGGACGCCTTCAAGGCGGTCAAGGAACGCGGCAACTACGAGACCTACGGGGGCAGTCCACTCCTCGGGGTGAATGGCGTCTGCATCATCGGCCATGGCTCCAGCTCTCCCCTCGCCGTTCGCAACGCCATCCGCGTTGCCCTGGAGTCGGTGAAACACCACGTCAATCCTCACATCGAGGAAGAGATGGACCGATACTCCGATCTGATTTACTGATACCCTTCCCTTCGTTTCATGAACCACCCTGGTTCCAGCACCGTCCTCCCCTTGCCCGTCCGTGTCGCCGGGACCGGCAGCTATCTCCCTGGGCGGATCATGACGAACCACGAACTCGAGGAGACGGTTGATACCTCGGACGAATGGATCACGACCCGGACCGGGATCCGCGAACGCCGCATCGCGGCGGACGGAGAGTTCACCAGTCATCTCGCCAGCGAAGCGGCCAGGCGCGCCCTGGAACAGGCCGGAGTGGCCGCTGCCGATATCGAACTCATCATCGTCGCGACGATCACACCCGACACCCTGACCCCGGCCACGGCCTGCTATGTCCAACAGCAGATCGGCTCGCTCAAGGCAGTGGCCTTTGATGTGTCGGCGGCCTGCTCCGGTTTTCTCTATGCGATGGAATTCGCCCGCCACGCCGTAGGGGCCGGAGCCTTCCGGAATGCCCTCATCATCGGGGCGGAAAAACTGAGCGCCTTCGTCGACTGGAGTGATCGCAACACCTGCGTCCTCTTCGGAGACGGGGCCGGAGCCGCCGTGCTCCTCCCCTCGACCAACGGTCACGGCCGCATCCTTTCCTCTCGCCTCGGCACCGACGGAGCCCAGGCCGAATTGCTCAATATCCCCGGTGGAGGGTCAGCCTGTCCGGCGCTGCCGGGATGTTCTCCATCCAAACCGCCCGTGCTATCGATGCAGGGACGCGAGGTCTTCAAGCACGCCGTCAACGCGATGCGCCGAGCTGCCATCGACGGGATCGAGGCGGCCGGGCTCACCATTGACGACATCGATCTCATCATCCCCCACCAGGCAAATCTTCGCATCATCGACGCCATCGTCGAGCGCCTTGATTTCCGGCGCGAGAACGTCTTCATCAACCTCGACAAATACGGCAATACCTCCGCCGCCGCCGTTGCCATCGCCCTCGACGAGGCCAATCGCCAGGGCCGCGTGAAACCGGGCGACCGGATCCTGCTCGTCGCCTTCGGAGCCGGCCTGACCTGGGCCAGCGCCGTGATCGAGTGGTGAATTTCGCGAGCGCCGGGAGGGCGTCCGTTGTCAAAGCCCCTGTCGTGCGATGCTCCTCCTTTCCGAGACCAGTTTCCGCCTCGCCCAGCCCTGGGCGCTGCTCCTCCTGCTGTTGCTCCCGCTGCTCGCGATCCTGAAGGCGCGATCCGGCAACGAGGGGGCCGTGATGTTCTCCTCCCTCCACATTCTCAACCGACTCGGGCCGATTTCCCGGGGGCGCGCCGGAGGATTCCGCTTCGCCAGTCTCTTCCTCGCCCTGACCTGTCTCATCCTTGCCCTGACAAGGCCACAATGGATCAACGAGACCGAGGAGATCTCCGAGAGCGGAGTGGAACTCATTCTCGCCATCGACGTCTCGCGCTCGATGCAGGTGGAGGATTTCATGATCGAGGGCAGCCGGGCGAATCGGCTCCAGGCGGCCAAGAAGGTGACCCGCGATTTTATCCGGGGGCGCACCAGCGACCGTATCGGCCTGCTGCCCTTCGCCGGTCGACCCTATCTGGCCAGTCCCCTGACCCTGTCCAAATCGTGGCTCGAGGGGCCGATGGGACTCGGTCGGGTCCAGATCGGGCTGGTCGAGGACGGCACCGCGATCGGATCCGCCATCGCTGCCGCCTCGAAGCGGCTCGACAAACGCCCCTCGAAGAGCAAAGTCATTCTGCTCCTGACCGACGGAGTCAACAACGCGGGCCGTCTCTCCCCCATCGAGGCGGCCAAACTCGCCAAGACGCTCGGCATCCGCATCCACACGATCGCCGTCGGCACCTATGGCGACTATGTCGTGCAGACCCCGATGGGACCGCAGCACCTGCGACAGGAATTCGATGAAGCGACCCTCAAGGAGATTGCCCGGATCGCCGACGGCGAGTACTTTCGCGCTCAGGACACTTCGGGGCTGGAGCGCATCTTCGGTCTCATCGACGATATGGAGAAAACCGAGATCAAACGCCACACCCGGATCGAGAGTGCGGAATGGTTCCATTGGTTTGCGCTCGCGGGACTTGGTTTCGGGTTGTTGACGATGGTGGGCGAGGAAACCATCTGGAGGCGATTTCCATGAACGATCTTTCCTTCGCACAAGCTCTCTGGTTCTGGGGGGCTCTCGTTCTCCTCCCCCTCTTTGCACTTCGCCTTCGCGCCCATCTCCGCGCCGGGCGTCATCTGCCGGGTCTGGTCTCGCCGCGTCTCTCGCATCGACTCATCAAGGGAGCCAACCCCTCGCGCCGATGGATCGTCTTTTTCCTGCAATGTCTCGCGCTCCTCTGCCTCCTCACTGCCCTCGCTCGTCCCCGGATGGGCTTTGAGGAAGTCAAGACGGAGATCGACGCCCGCAACCTCCTCATCGCCATCGACACATCGCGCAGCATGATGGCGGACGACTTGCCTCCCAATCGCCTTGCACGAGCCAGGCTGGCGGCGAAGGACATCATCCTGTCTCTGCCCGACGACCGCATTGGCTTGATTGCCTTTGCCGGA
>CALDKL010000824.1 GCA_937898895.1 uncultured Verrucomicrobiae bacterium
CTCGAAAAAGGCAAGATGCTCCAGCCTCGCTTCGGCGAGGGCGAGATGCCCCGCCGCGTGTGAGGGATCTTCCGCGAGCGCTCCTTGCAGGGCCTCGATCCCCCGGACGGCGAGACGATAACCAGCCGACCACCTCGCTTCCTCGCGCTCGAGCACCGCCAGATGGATGAGGCTGCGACACAGCAACATGGCCACCTCGATATCGCCGGGATTCGCCGTGTGGAGAGGCGCGAGAAGCCGAAGCGTTTCATTGTGAAGCTGATCGAGTTCCTCCGGGGTGGCGGCGCGTTCGGCAAACAACTCGCCCAACTCCAGATACCCCTCGGCCAGTTGCAGGGACTGCACCGCACTGAATCCATTGACCCCGCGCAGGGTCTCGAGCGTCTCCATCGCCGCGACATGAGCCTGGATCGCCTCGGCCTGGCGTCCCGCATGACGCAGGGATTTCGCGGTCTGAAACTGCAGCTTTCCGACCAATTCGGTCAGGGGCACGACGTTTCCCCCGGACTCTCGCTCGCTTTCGCGGAGAGCGTCGGCGAGTTCGGCGGACCTCGCGTACGCCGAGACCGCCTCCTCGTGCCGCCGGTGGGCCTCGTAGACGGCACCAAGCCGGAAGGCGGTGCCGGCGAGGCGGGTCACATTTCCCTCGTCCCGGGGCCTCAGCCTGGCGACCGCATCGAAGTGCATCACCGCAGACTCCAGCGCCGAGAGCGACGCTTTGCCGAAAGGATCACCGAAAAGAGTGCTGACATTCTCAAAGCTGTCCCCGAGGCGCACATGTCCGTCGACGAGCACTTCCGGGGCGACCTCCTTTGCGGCGAGAACTCCTTCGAATTCCCGGATCGCTTCAAGAAAATGATCCTTCGCCTGTTCCGCGAGATCCAGTTTTCGCTCGATATGAGCGAGACTGTGCAGGGCCCGTGCGCGTTCGAGCGGCTGGCCTTCCTCTCCGCTCACATCGGCGAGCGTCTTTCGGTAGTAGTCGCGAGAGGTCTCGAGTTCTTCCTTTGCCGTCTCCCCTGCCCCGCCGTCCGTTTCCCCGCTGGCCATGCGCTGAAAAAACGTGTCGGCTGCCTCTCGTGATCGTTTCAGGTCCGAGACGGTGTCGGCCCAGCGTTCGCCGAGATGGCTGATTCGGGCCTGTTGAGTCACCACGACCTGATCGAGTTCGCTGACCTTGTTGCGGAAGAAATACGTCTTCCGAAAATACTCGACGAGGTAGTAGGTCGCCCCGAGGAAAGAAAGGCCGAGGCAGGCCGCGATGGCGCGGGCACCGAAGAGCTTCGCTTTCTGTTTGAGCCGCTCTTTCACGACGCGGTCTTCCGCATCCTCGAGGGCAAAACGGTGATCGAGCGCCCGGAACTGGTTGCGCACCTCGCGCAGATCGACGGGCCGCTTTGCCGGATCGAGTTCGAGGCATCGGTCGATGATTTCCCGATAGTGCCTCAGCTCGCGCCTCCCGCCAAAGGAAGGGTACCATTCCACCTCCTGACTCTCGTGCAGCGCCTCGATCCAGCCCTGCAAGTCGAGCGGCACCGGACGCCCTCCGCTCCGGGCGAGAAGGTGTTTTCTCTCCTTCAGAAAACCCGCACCGCGCGGAAAGCGGTCATGGATGAGCCAATAGGCGAGCAGGCCGAAGGAATAGACATCCCACCTCTGAAGACCGCCATTCTCCCACTCGCGCCCGCCCGAGATCAGTTGCTCGGGAGCAGCAAAAAGGGCGCTTTCCCCCAGATCGATGTGATGCAGTGTTCCGACCAGACCCGATCCGAAATCGAGCACAATGGGCGCGGCCTCTTTTCCTTCGCCCGTGAGGAGGATGTTGCCCGGATGCAGGTGCCCGTGACAGACTCCGTATTTGTGGGCATGCCCCAGGATCTCGACGAGTCGGCGAAGCACCGCCCAGGCCACCGCCTCCTTCATCCCACCGAAACGTTCCAGCGGAGCCCCCGCGACCCGATCCATCACCAGGAAACAGGGCGCACGGTCGAGTCGCACCGCGTGAATCCGGGGGATGCCCTCCACCGGCGGCATCGCTTCGACTCGTGCAAAGTGCTTCCGCAAAAAGTCGCGGTCTGTCGCTGGCGCATGAAATCGCCTCACCACCCAGGCCTCTTCCGCCCCCGACACTTCAAAGACTTCCCCGCTCGCCCCTGACCCGAGAGAGCTGCCCAACTCCACTTCTTCAAGCGATTCCAAGTTCATCATCCGCAAGGATCCGCATTCCCTTCTTCGTTTTGTGAAGCAACGGAAGCGCAGAAATTATCAAAAACACGATTCAGGTCGTGAAATTATCTAAAAACCGCGAAGATGGCCAGATTTTTTTAAAAAACCGCAGTTCTCTTTGTTCCCGCACTTCGTTCGCAAGGCACTCCCGCGAGTGTGCCGGATGCCGAGATCGGGGAAACAGACATGCCTTCCTCCGGCGACTTGCGCCAGGAGTTCTTCCGAGGGTCCTCCGCAAACTGCTGGAAACGGGCGAGCCCGCAATTCTCAGATCGACATCGCCGAGAAGCCGCCGTCGACGATCATCTCGACCCCGGTGATAAAGCCTCCCGCCTTTTCCGAGGCGAGCAACAGCGTCGCTCCGATCAGCTCGTGCGGTTCGCCGAAGCGGTTTGCGGGAGTGTGCCCGAGGATCGCGGCGACACGCGACTCGTTGAGCACCTTGCGATTTTGCTCCGCCGGGAAAAAGCCGGGGACGAGGGTGTTGACCCGCACCTTCTCCTGAGCCCATTCGCGGGCGAGGTTTTTCGAGAGATTGTGCACCGCCGCCTTGCTCGCGGAATAGGTGAAGACACGGCTGAGCGGACCGAGGCCGGAGATGGAGCCGAGATTGATGATGGAGCCACCGCCGCTTGCGAGCATGTGTTTGCCAAAGATCTGGCAACTCCGCAGGATCGCACCGAGATTGATGTCGAGGATGCGGGTGAACTCCTCATCCGAGATTTCG
>CALDKL010000825.1 GCA_937898895.1 uncultured Verrucomicrobiae bacterium
AAACAAGCCGTTTGACCGTTTTACCATCGAGCAGATCGCCGGAGATCTGCTCCCGGACGCGACCCAGGAAACACGAGTCGGCTCCGCTTTCAACCGTCTTCTCTTGAGCACCGAAGAGGGTGGTGCCCAGGCAAAGGACTACGAACAGCGCATGTTGACGGACCGCGTCCGCGCCGTCGGGGCCGCCTGGTTGGGGCAAACGACGGGTTGTGCGCAATGCCACGATCACAAGTTCGATCCGTTCACCATGCGCGATTTCTATTCGCTCGGTGCCTTCTTCGCCGACATCAGGGAACCCATCCTCGGTCGTCGCGAAGAGGGCATGTTGGTCCCCGACGAAGAGGGGGCGAAGAAGCTCGGCGACCTCACCGCGAAGGTTGCTGCGCTGAAGGCCGACTTCTCCAGGCCGCGCTCCGAGCTGGCCAGCGGTCAGGCAGCGTGGGAGGAGAAGGCTCGCGAGGCGATGGAGAAAGAGACTTCGTGGCAAGCGGTGAGGTCGTTGAAGGCGAGCGCGGCGAAAAAGAATGTGATCTTGAAAGTGGATCAGAATGGCCTCGTCCGAGCCAGCATCGACGAGAAGCGGGAGGCGCGGAAACAGAATGACGGCACCGATACATACTTCCTCACCGCCAAAATCCCGACGAAGGGCATCACCGGCTTCCGCCTCACTGCGGTGAAGGACAAGTCGCCGGGGATTGGTCTCGCTGCGAACGGAAACTTCGTCCTTTCCGAGATCGCCGTCACCGCCGGAAAGGATCGCAAGATCATCCTTTCCAGAGCCTCTGCCACCTTCGAACAAAACGGTCATCCCGCGGCCAGTGCCATCGACGGAAAAACCGAGGAACGGGACAAGGGATGGGCTGTCCTCGGGGGCAGCGGCACTGATCAATCACTGTTGCTCGAATTGGCCGAGCCCTTCGATGGGACGACCGCAGATCTGACCTTTGCCCTGACGTTCGCCTTTGGGGCAAACCACGAGATTGCGAATTTGCGTTTCGCCCATACCAGTATTCCCTCTCCCGCGACCGATCCGGGGACCGCCGTGCCGCAGCCGGAGATCGCCGCGATCCTGAAGATCGAGGCGGCGCAACGCAAGCCTGACGAAGCGGCCAGACTCGTCGAGGCCTACCGTCAGATTGCGCCCGAACTCGCTTCGCTCCGCGCCGAACTCGGCTCTGCGGAGAAGGCAAAAGCAGATTTTGAAGCGGCCGCACCCAAATGTCTCGTCTCCCTCAGTGATGCGAAGCCCCGCACCGTCCGCATCCTTCCGCGCGGCAACTGGATGGACGAGAGCGGAGAGATCGTGACGCCCGCCCTGCCTCATTACCTGCCCACGCCCGATTTGGGTGGGCGCATCCCAAATCGACTCGACCTGGGCCAGTGGCTTGTCTCGATCAACAACCCGCTCACTGCCCGCACCGTGATGAACCGGATGTGGAAGCATTTCTTTGGCACTGGTCTCAGCAAGGTTCTCGATGATCTGGGTGCCCAGGGTGAGCCTCCCGCGAATCCCGCCTTGCTCGATTGGCTCGCCTGTGAGTTTATGGAACGGGGCTGGGACTATCGATCCATGGTTCGGCTCCTCGTTCTCAGTGAAACCTATCGCCAGACTTCGGTGGCCACGTCGGAACTTGCCGCTGCGGATCCCTACAACCGCGAATGTGCCCGGCAGACTCCCTTTCGCCACGATGCCGAACTCATCCGCGACAATGCTCTCGCCGTCTCCGGTTTGCTGGTGGGAACCATCGGAGGGCCCAGCGTGAAGCCTTACCAACCCGACGGCTACTGGGAGAATCTCAATTTTCCGGTACGCACCTATCAGACCGACTCGGGCGAATCGCAATACCGCCGAGGGCTCTATACCTGGTGGCAGCGCAGCTTCCTGCATCCCAGTCTGGTCGCCTTCGACGCCCCCAGTCGCGAGGAGTGTACCGCCGAGCGCAACCGTTCCAACATCCCCCAGCAGGCCCTC
>CALDKL010000826.1 GCA_937898895.1 uncultured Verrucomicrobiae bacterium
AGCTGCCGCCGAACGAGATTGCCCAGCTCGCCTTTCTCCGGGCGAAAGTCTATGAGTCGGAGGTGGCCAGGGACAAGGCGCTCGAGGACTACTACCGTTCCTTCACCCTCGCCTACGGGAACGACATCCTTCTTTCGAAGCTCGCGATGGGTGCGGCGATGCTGATCCAGAAAGACGATCCCCGCATCGCCGAGAAAAACCAGAGCGCCCTCCATCAGATGCAGAGCATCGCCTACTTTTTCGGAAGGCGTTTTGGAAAGGACACCATGCCCGCCCAATTCCAGGCGTTTGCCGTGAAGCCGGTCCTGCCGAAGCAGACTCCGCGTCCTGCACCGAAGGAGGAGGAGAAGCCCGCCGAGGGGGCCAAGCCGACTACCGATGCAAAGGGGGGCACCCCGGCGGCTCCGGCGGAAAAGGCGAAGGAAGACGACAAAGGAAAAGACAAGGGCAAGGCGAAGTGAGGGCCGTCGGCTCGACCGACCTGGATTTTGCCGACTTCGCTGAAGAGGATGGCGGGGATCACACCCGTGCTGCCATCGTCGTGGTCACGAGGGAACTCAGGGGCATGAGGATCGCAGCGAGAAGCGGATTCATCAGTCCGGCCAGACAGAGGGCTATGGCACCGAGGTTGTAGCAGAGCGCCACGACGAAGAGTTTTGCGACCTGCTTTCTGCGCCGGCCGGCGGCGTCGAGGAGGAGGGGGATGGCGTGGAAGCCGCGACCGGTGAAGACGAAATCGGCGCGGTTCTCGATCGCACGGATGCCGGTGGCGGGAGACCCGGTCGCGATCGCGGCCTCGAAGGCGAGGCTGTCGTTGCCACCGTCGCCGACGAAGAGAGTTTTGTCAGGATGATCGGTGGTGATGAAGGCGGCCTTTTCCGCAGGCGTGAGGTTGGCGTGAACATCGCCGGGATCGAGTCCGAGTTTGGCGGCGGTGGCGGCGACACGGGTAGCGTCGGGATCTCCGCTGAGAATACGGATGCGGTATCCGCGTTTGCGGAGGCGGCGCAGTTGTTCGATGGCTCCGTCGCGGATTGCTTCCTCGAAATGGAAGCGGGCGATCATGATTCCGTCGCGCGAGAGAACACAGGGTTCACCCACCCGGTTTGCAGCCCAGTCTCCGCGCCCGAGACGCCAGGTGGTGTCCCCCTCGGTAAAGGCGACACCCTGGCCGGGAAACTCGAGGATCGCGGTGGGAGTGGCGGGATCAAAGCCACGCCGAGAGAGGATCACGTCACGCAAGGCTCGGGCGACGGGATGGTGATTCGCTTCCGTGAGGCGGCGCAGGGCGGCGAGTGCGCTCTCCTCGAGTCGGTCAATGGCCTCGGGATCGGTCAGTCGCCGGATGGGTTCGGTGAGGGTGCCGGTCTTATCGAAATCCAGACGATTGACCCTTTTCAACCGCGACCAGAGAGAATGTCGGCGAAGAAAGAGCCCGTGTCTCCGCAGTTTGGCGAGGAGGATTTCATCGAGCAAGGGGAGGGCGAGACCCAGGGCGCACGGACAGGAGACGACCAGCACGGAAATGAACACTTGCAGCGCAGCAGCAGCTCCTTTCCCGAGTGCGAGCCATGCGATGCCACCGGCCACGGCAATGAGAAGGACCGCGACGAGATAGAACTTCCGGATCGGATGGGTGGAGGAGGCGGCGGAATGTTCGTCGAAATCGTCAGAGCCCGGGGCGAAGAGTTGCTCGAGAAAGGAACCCCCATAGGCATGTCCGGAGACCACGCGAAGGGAATGGGCGGAGGCATTGCGCGCCCCGGCGGGAATGCGCTGGCCAGTGGCGTAGAGGACGGGGTCCGGTTCGCCGTTGATCCAATCGAGGTGAATCTTCGCAGATTCCGATTCGAGTATGGATTCGACGGGAACCATGCCGCCGGGTGCGATCTCGAGCAGATCACCTTCTCCGATGCGGGCGAGGGGAATGCGTTCGCGATCAGCCTTTCCGATGAGTCGGTGGGTCGTGGTG
>CALDKL010000827.1 GCA_937898895.1 uncultured Verrucomicrobiae bacterium
GTTCACGAGCGGCTTTCCCGTCGCGCGGAGAGTGTACCACCCCTGGGTGACATAAAACCATCCGAGGAGGAGGAGGGTTCCTCCGGCGAGAACAATACCGACGAACAGATGACTCCACCACCACGGGTTCGGCACGAGCTGAAACTGGCGCAGAATTCGATCGTGCCACGTCCCAGATTCGACTTCGCGCTGCTTTCCGACACGGATCCAACGCAGGGTCGGCCCGAGGAGAATCGCCCCGGAGAGGAGAATGGATCGGTTGAAGTAACGCGAAAATCGTGCCCGCGCCATCGAATCATGGAGTCCGTCGAGCCACCCGCCCTCGAGCCATCCCGCAGCAACAATCTCTTTCCCGCCCAGATAGAGAGCGGGCGCGAGCAGCGCTCCGAGGAACATCGTCCCAAGCAGAAAGAGAAGAATCTTGAAGAGACTCGATTGGAGAAAGGCCACGCGCTCCGACATGGCAGCCTGATACGATGAAACGCTCCCAATGGCAAGTTGCGGCCCAAATGACTTGCTTGCGGCAGGGGACGAGTCGGGCGAACATTGTGGCGGAATCGCACAACCCACCTCTCCTCACACTCATGATCCATCGCCTCGCCCCTGTTCTCGCCGCTCTCACTCTCGTCTCCGGGTTCACTGCTTCCGCACAGGCCGCCCGCCTCAGCAAAGCCGACCTTCGCCGCTTTGGTTTCGCCGGGGTCTACCGCGGAGATGTCCAGGGGTTTGTGAAGACGAAGGACGATGACGAGTTCATCACCAGAATGGTCAGTCAGACTGGCCGCGAAATTCTGCCTGTGCGCAACCGGTCCATCGTCACCGCACCGACACGGCGGAACGGATTTTTCCTCACCCTGCGGGACATCACCGGAAACAGCCGTCGTATCACGGTGCGGATGTTCTATTCGGGCAAATCCTACAATCCCTTGTACGAGGAGGAGATGGTCGGCAGTGGCACGAAAACCCTCAAAGTGGTCAAAATCAATTCCTCGCGGCCTCAGTTCGAAATGTCCCTCACCGACAAGCTCTCTGAGCGCGCCGTCGATGGCGGTGCCTTCTATTCCTCCTGGAACATCACCGGTCGACTCTTCAAGTAGGCCTGTTTCGCTCCCGGTGTTTGTCTCTGAACCTGAATCCCCCCATGAAGATCCCTCTGCTTCTCGCCTCGCTGCTCTTCGGTAGTCATGCCCTTTCCCAGGCCGCTGAAAGCGGGGCGGGAAAAGCAGAAACACGCCGCCCGAACCTTGTCTTTCTCTTCTGCGACGATCTCGCGAGCCAGGCCATCAGTGCCTACGGACATTCCCTGAAGCTCCTCGAGACTCCGAACATCGATCGGCTCGCGAAAGAGGGCATGCTCTTCGAGCGCTGTCTCGTACCCAATTCGCTCTGCGGTCCGAGCCGCGCCGTCATCCAGACAGGAAAATACAATCACCTCAACGGGTTCTATCACAACAACAGTCGTTTCGACGGGTCGCAGCAGACCTTTGTGAAGCAACTCCACGAAGCGGGCTACCAGACTGCCGTCATCGGGAAATGGCATCTCGTCAGTGATCCGGAGGGGTTCGACCACTGGCACATCCTGCCCGGCCAGGGCGTCTATTACAATCCGCCGATGATCCGCGACGGGGAGAAGTTGAAACACAGTGGTTATACGACCGACCTCATCAGCGAATTTTCAGTGGAGTGGATCAAGAACCGGGACAAGTCGAAGCCATTCCTTCTCATGAGCCAGCACAAGGCACCCCACCGCGAGTGGGCACCGGCCCTGCGCCATCTTGGCTGGAACGGCGAACGTGTCTTCCCTGAACCGAAAACCCTCTTCGACGACTATTCCGGTCGCGGACTCGCCGAAGTCTCGCAGGACATGACGCTTGCGAAAACCTTCAATGATCGCGATGCCAAGCTCGTTCCGCCGCCGGGCATGACTCCGGAGCAACTCGCAAAATGGAATGCGTACTACGAGCCACGCAACGTCGGTGTCGATCAGTTGTCCGGCGAGGCTCTCGTCCGGTGGCGCTACCAACGCTATCTGCACGATTACCTCGGTACGGTAAAAGCCGTCGACGAGGCGGTCGGAGCAATGCTCGACACTCTCGAGGCCGAGGGCATCGCCGACGAGACCCTCGTGGTCTTTTCCTCCGACCAGGGATTCTATCTCGGCGAACACGGATGGTTCGACAAGCGCTGGATCTACGAAGAGTCACTCACCACCCCTCTGCTGGCACGCTGGCCAGGCAAGATCGGAGCAGGAACCCGGGGCAAAGGACTGGTCTCGCTCCTCGACTTGCCGGAAACCTTTCTCGAAGTCGCCGGAGAGCCCGTGCCCCCGGACATGCAGGGGCACAGTCTCATGCCCTTCTTCGCCAACGACGGAAAGGCTCCCGCCGAATGGCGCACGAGCTTCTACTACCACTACTACGAGTATCCCGGGCCGCACAGTGTGCGAAAGCATTATGGGGTCGTCACTGACCGCTACAAGCTGTTCCACTTCTACGAACCCGAGACGAATTACTGGACCCTGATCGATCGCGAAAAGGACCCTGATGAAATGACCAACGTCTATGGCAATGCCGATTATGCGAAGGTCCAGTCGGATCTCCACGCGGAGCTTCGGCGTCTCCGCGTCGAACTCAAGGTGCCCGAGCAGGATGTTCCGGAATCGTACATCCGAAATGCCCAGGGTGGCGGAAAGGGCAAAGCCAAAGAGCAAGCGAAGGGCAAAGGTCAAGCCAAGGGTGCGAAGTGACCCCTCCTTCTGTCCTGACTCCAGGGGCAAGGGGAGAACCACACTTCGCGGATGCCCCGCGCAGGTGGCAGGGACGTTTCGCGAAGTCGGAAACGGGGCCTCAAGCCTTTCTGCGTCGTCGCCGAAACGGCTTCGCAACCCCTCCGTATCTCCTGCAAAATCGTATCTCCTGCAAAATAAAGCGGGCCCGGAAAGGAGGAACGACGAATCGTTCGCTCTCCGGGCCCGGTCGGATGATCGAGTTTGCCCTGACTCATTCCTTTCGGAAGCCAGGGAAACCGGATCAGGCCTTCTTCGCAGGAGCCTTCTTCGCAGGAGCCTTCTTGGCAGGAGCCTTCTTGGCAGCCTTCTTCGCAGGAGCCTTCTTCGCAGGAGCCTTCTTGGCAGCCTTCTTCGCAGGAGCCTTCTTGGCGGGAGCCTTCTTCGCAGGAGCCTTCTTAGCGGCGGCTTTCTTGGTCGTTGCTTTCTTCATGGTTCTCTTTTTTGTTGGTACTGGTTTTGTTGGTGCTTTTTCAGCGGGAATTCTCTGTGCCTGCGATTTCCGGGATTTGGGATCGGCCGCCTCCTTGGGCGGCTCAGGCTTTTTTGGCGGTTCGGGGAGCGAACGGATCGGCTGGGCTCGTTCTTCGATTTCTTCCTGTTCGGCTTTCGGGATGCGAGAGACTCGGTCGATGGAGTGTTTTGTTAGGATGTTCCCTTTCGCCGATCTTCCTTTAATATCCAGATTTGCGAATCTAAAGTCGATCTGAAAATTTCGCAAACGCAAATCACTTTTCAGATGCACGCGCACGATGAGGTTCGCATCCTCTTCCGTGTCGTGTTCGGACAGCCACAAAACGCGAGTTCCGGCAGCGCCCCCGGTGAGGTCGTAGAGTTTTTCCCGAGTCACTCCCTCGACGCGGAATCGTTTCGCCATCGCTCTTCCTCCGCGTCCGTCGCGATAGATCATGTTGTAGATCTTCGCTTCGTCCCGATTGAAAACGGCGACATGGAGGTTGTCCTTTCCGATGAAAACCTTCTCCGCAATCTTTACGACACGCATCGTCCCGTCGCGGGAGAAAGCGATGATGTCGTCCATGCGCGAACATTTGCAGACCGATTCGTCGCGCTTCATCCCGTAGCCGGCGAACCCTTCCTTGCGATCCACGTAGAGGGTGTCGTTGGCCACGACAACCTGTTTCGCATCGACCCGGTCGAAGGTCGAGAGTTCGGTGCGGCGCTTCCGGCTCTTGCCGTATCGATCCTTGATGCCCTCAAACCACTTGATGGTGAAAGCGGTGAGGCGCTTCAGGTTTTTCTTTGTCTCGGCAATCTGTTCCTCGAGACCACGGAGATACTCGTCGGCCTTGAAGGAATCGAATTTCGAGATGCGTTTGATCTTGATTTCGGTGAGTCGAACGATGTCCTCCTCGGTGACCTCGCGGCGGAGGAGGCGGAGGTAGGGGCGCAGTCCCGTCCAGATCTCCCGGATGACCGCCTCCCAGGTTTCGCATTCCTCGATACGGCGGTAGATGCGCTTTTCGATGAAGAGCTTTTCGAGGCTGGAAAAATGCCATTTTTCCTCCAGCTCATTGAGTCGAATCTCGAGTTCCTGCCCAATGAGATCTCGCGTCTGTTTTGCGCTGTGCCGAAGGATGTCGGAGACACCGAGGAAACGCGGTTTGTTGTCCTCAATGACACAGGCGTTGGGCGAGATGCTGACTTCGCAGTCGGTGAAAGCGTAGAGCGCCTGCAGGGTCTGGTCGGCATCCGACCCGGCGGGGAGATGAACGCGGATCTCAACCTGCTCGGCCGTGCAGTCCTCAATCCGCGCGACGCGCACCTTGCCCTGTTCGTTCGCCTTGAGAATGGAATCGCACAAGCTCGACGCTGTCGTGCCAAAAGGAATCTCACGGATAATGAGTTCCTTTGCCTTCGTCTTTTCGATGCGAGCGCGGACCTTGATCCTGCCGCCGCGGAGTCCGTCGTTGTAGTCGGTGACATCGGCGATGCCGCCCTGGGGAAAATCGGGATACAGAGCAAAAGGCTCCTTCTTCAACACGGCGATACAGGCATCGATGAGTTCGTTGAAATTGTGGGGGAGAATCTTGCAGGCGAGACCGACGGCAATGCCCTCGGCTCCGTGAGCAAGCACGAGGGGAAATTTCGCCGGCAGGGTGACGGGTTCCTTGTTGCGTCCGTCATAGCTGGAGGCCCAGGACGTCGTCTTCGGATTGAAGAGAATCTCGTTGGCGAATTTCGAGAGCCGTACCTCGATATAGCGAGGAGCGGCGGCAGAGTCGCCCGTGAGGATGTTGCCCCAGTTCCCCTGGGTCTCGACGACATACTCTTTCTGACCCATGTTCACGAGCGCGTCGCCGATGGACTGATCGCCGTGAGGATGGTATTGCATCGTGTGGCCGATGATGTTGGCCACTTTGTTGAAACGCCCGTCGTCCTTCTCCTTCAGAGAATGCAGGATGCGCCGCTGGACCGGCTTGAGTCCGTCGTTGATGTGAGGAACGGCTCGCTCGAGAATGACGTAGGAGGCATAATCCAGAAACCACTCTGAATACATGCCTTTCAGCGGTGTCGACGTTTCTTCCATTCGGGGATGCGGCGAATCTCAGGCAGCAGCCGAGGCTTCCTTCAACTCGGCACGCTCTTCGGTCTCCTCCTCGATGAGGTCGACCTCGACTTTGAGATTCTTGATGATGAAATCCTGCCGCTCGGGGGTGTTTTTCCCCATGTAGAATTCCAGGAGATCCTGGATGGTCTTCGGCCGTGCTGGCATCTCGACCGGAGCGAGGCGCATGTCCGCGCCGATGAACCGTTTGAACTCGTCCGGCGAGATCTCACCGAGTCCCTTGAAACGCGTAATCTCCGGATTGCGCACCTCCGCGAGAGCGCAAAGCCGCTCCTCCTCGGTATAGCAGTAGCGGGTCTCCTGCTTGTTCCGCACCCGGAAGAGCGGAGTCTCGAGGATGAAGAGATGTCCCTCGCGGATGAGATCGGGGAAGAACTGGAGGAAGAACGTGATCGTGAGAAGCCGGATGTGCATGCCGTCGACGTCCGCATCCGTCGCAAGCACGATCTTGTTGTAGCGGAGCCCCTCGAGATCCTCCTCGATTCCGAGGGCAGCCTGGAGCAGATTGAACTCCTCGTTCTGGTAGACAATCTTCCGCGTCATCCCGTAGGAGTTGAGCGGTTTTCCCCGCAGGGAAAACACCGCCTGGGTATCGACCTCTCGAGACTTCGTAATCGAGCCGCTCGCCGAATCGCCCTCGGTGATGAACAGGGTGGACTGCTCCTTCAGCTTGTGGTTGCTGTCGTAGTGGACACGGCAGTCGCGAAGTTTCTTGTTGTGCAGCTTCGACTGCTTCGAGCGCTCCTTGGCGAGTTTCTTGATGCCCTTCAGCTCCTTCCGTTCGTGTTCGGAACGCTGGATCTTGTCGAGCATTCCTTCGGCAACGGCTTTGGTGCGATGGAGGTGGTTGTCGAGGTGTTGGCCGAGGAAGTTTCCGATGAACGTGCGGACCGTCTCACCGTTCGGGGCCATCTGGGTGGAGCCGAGCTTCGTCTTGGTCTGGGATTCGAAGACGGGATCCTCCACCCGCACACTGATCGCAGCGACGATGCCCGAACGGATATCCGAGGCGTCGAATTGCTTCTTATAATAATTGCGCACCGTATTGACAATGGCCTCGCGGAAGGCGGCGAGGTGGGTGCCGCCCATCGTGGTGTGCTGGCCGTTGACAAAACTGTAGTATTCCTCGCCCGCCTGCTCGGTGTGGGTGAAGGCCACGTCAATATCGTGGTCGGAAAGGTGAACGATCGGGTAGAGCGGCACCTCCCGTCCGGCGAGGTTTTCCTCGAGCAGATCGAGAAGGCCGTTCTTTGAACGGAACTTGTTTCCATTCAGCGAAAGGGTCAATCCGGTGTTGAGGTAGGCGTAGTTCCGGATCATTGCCTCGACGAATTCGAGGTTCCACGCAAACGGCCCGAAGATCTCCCCGTCCGGTTCGAAGGCAACGAGCGTTCCGGAATGCTCGTCACTCTTGTCCGGCTTCTTCATCTCCGCGACGACGAGCCCCTGGCCAAACTCGATCGCCATGGTCTTGTGTTCGCGGAAGGACTGAATTTCGAAAAAGGCGGAGAGAAAATTCACCGCCTTGATGCCGACGCCGTTGAGTCCAACGGATTTCTTGAACGCCTCGCTGTCGTATTTCGCTCCCGTGTTGATGATGGAGGCGCAGTCCTTCAGTTTTCCGAGCGGAATTCCGCGTCCGAAGTCGCGCACTCGGACAAAACGATCTTCGATCTCAATGTCGATCTGCTTCCCATTGCCCATGACGTGTTCGTCGATGGCGTTGTCGATGACCTCTTTCAGAAGAATATAGATGCCATCGTCGGGAGAGGAGCCGTCGCCGAGCTTCCCGATGTACATCCCCGGACGCAAGCGGATGTGTTCGCGGGGATCGAGGGAGCGGATGTGCTCTTCGTTGTAGTCGGCGGCCATGAAGGCGATGCGGTCGGAATGGCGGTAGTATTTAGGACAAGTAAGATATTTTCAACTCCTGATTGTAATTTTTCCAAATTTGTTTAGTGCGCAAAGTTCCGGTTCGTTCATCACGTCGCGAAAATTATGGTGATTATGTTAGGGGATTTGAAAAAGCAACTGGGGCGCATTGATCGTCTGAATCCCTTGTTCCATCAGGGATTTCCGGCTTTTTCTCTTAGCCCGCATTTCTCATACCCCGAAGCGTTTTCACGATCACTCCGCTGTTTTTT
>CALDKL010000828.1 GCA_937898895.1 uncultured Verrucomicrobiae bacterium
CGCTCTCGGGCCCTTGCGGGCACTCGCTTTCCGTTTGGTTCAGGGGATGGTCGGGAGCGGGCGCGTAGTTTCGCTCGATTTTCCCGGGAAGCAAGGGAAACTTGATGTCCTGTGGAGGGCCTGGGGTGGCCACTACGGGGTGCGTTTATTTGACCTTGAATCGGTAATCCGTGTTGTAGGTTCTGACGTGGAGGATCTCTTCGCGAAGCGCCAGGACCTCCGGCCCTGACTTGACGGCTGTTTTCGCCATCGTCCTCCCGGTGTGGCGGTCGAGCACAAAGAGGTAATCCGCTTCAGCGGTGAATCCGTATCCGGTGAGAATCCCCTCGCCCACCACGAGAAAATTCGCAGCATTGGCAACGAGTGGCTCGCTCCTCCAAAGGAGTTCACCGGTTTCGAAGTCGAGCGCGGAGAGGTAGGCGTTCATTCCGCCAGAAGACTTCGCATAGGTGCTGTGGCTGTGGGAGATATAAAGGATGCCATCGACAATCCGGGCGAAACGGATCGACTGATCGACAAAGGCCTCGTCTCCGGCCACCACCTTCGGTGCCCGTCTCCAGGAGGAAAAGTCGAGGATACGCTCCCTCTTGCTGAATTCCGAATCCCAAACGACAAGGAGAGCACCTGCGGAAAAATCTTCCCCATAGATGACGTATCCGTGAGTCTCGTCGCGAAACGCTCTCACCGCGATGAGCCCATCGCTGGTCGCAGGAACGATGTCTGGCAATTCTCCCGTCTCTCTGAGATTGGGATTGGGGACCCTCAGGAAGATCGGCGGAATCTGATTTGCGGAATACCAGGCCTCTTCGTCGGTGATCGAATTGGCTTTGGCCGACAGGAGAGTGAGCGCTGGCATTGCCCGCTTTTCGGAAGAAGAAACCCCTATCGGCTTTGCTGCAAAGGGAGGCGCTTCGAGAACCAATCGAGATTGAGCACGGAGAGCAGTGCCAGGCATGACGAGAGCGAGTGCCACCACCAGAAGGAGAAAATTGCGGGAAACCATACCCACAGGAGAACGATAATCTCGCCCCTCGTCAATCCCCGACTGAGGAATCGGGGTTCACGGGAAGTCCAGAACGCAAAAGGCCCGACCGGAATCCGGCCGGGCCTTTCCCGGAAATCTGGCAGAGAAGGATCAGGCAGGCTCGCCCATCAGGTCGAGCGGCGATCCATCGTCCTCGCCTACCTCCTCGGCCACCGCATTTTCCACGACAGCCAGGTTGCGGGTGGTGTGGAATCCTGTGCCGGCAGGGATCAGGTGGCCCATGATGACGTTCTCCTTGAACCCGCGAAGGTAGTCGATACGGCCCAAGGTAGATGCCTCGGTGAGCACCCGGGTGGTATCCTGGAAGGACGCCGCAGAAATGAACGACTCCGTCTCGAGCGAGGCCTTGGTGATCCCGAGGAGGACAGGCTCGCCTTCGGCGGGTTTGCCCCCCTGTTCGATCATGTCTGCATTGATCGCCTCGAAGGTCGTCTTCTCGATCTGATCGCCCCAGAGGAACTGGGTGTCTCCCGGATCGGTGACGCGGACCTTGCGAAGCATCTGGCGAATGATGATCTCGATGTGTTTGTCGTTGATCTCCACCCCTTGCAGGCGGTAGACGTCCTGCACCTCCGAAACGAGGTGCTCCATGAGGGCGTGGGGCCCGAGAATGTCGAGGATCTCGTGAGGTGCCACGGCCCCTTCGGTGAGTTTCTGCCCCTTGTGGACATGGTCGCCAGGCTGCACGAGATAATGTTTGCCGAGGGGAATGAGGTGCTCTTCCTGCTCGCCGGTTTCCGTGTTGGTGACGATGAGCTTGCGTTTCGCACGGATCGTGCCGCCGAGAGAAACCTCGCCGTCGATCTTCGCGATCTCGGCGATCCCCTTCGGCTTGCGGGCCTCGA
>CALDKL010000829.1 GCA_937898895.1 uncultured Verrucomicrobiae bacterium
TCCCCTGGCGGGTGGAGAGGAAGAGAGTGCGGAACCTCCGCGCGGGATTCGCGAGACCATCTTGTTCGAGATTCCTCTGGAACCATCACCTGGTCCGGTCGCGAAACGAAAGGAGTCTTCTTCCGAACCAGGGAAGTCCCGGAACGAGGAGCCTGCGAGTGATCTTGCCGCGATGATCGACGAGGAGGAAGAGGAGTCGGAGATCCAAAGGTCGGGGCCATTCTACTTCTGATGTCAGGCGGTGGTTTGTCCTTCCGTTTCGGATACTGGGATGCGATAATGGTTTCATGATCCGGGCATTGCTCCGACCGAGTCTGGGGACACTGGCCTTCGCCTGTGTCGTGCCATTTGCCTGGGGGCAGGGGACTGTGAAAAAGGAACTCGACGTGGCCTTTGCTCCGATTGAGACAGTGCGTCCGATCCTGGAAAAGGTGCTCACACCCCAGGGGAAATTTGTGATGCTCGCGAACAAGGGCACAGTCCTTGTCATCGATGTGCCGGAAGGGCTCCTGGCGGCCGAGCGAGCCCTCGCCGAGGCGGAGTTGCCGCCGGCTGAGGTTGCTCTCGACTTTCAGTTTGTCACCGGACTGCCGACGCGGAAGAGTTCCCTCACAATGGCGCAGGAGGTGCCCTTTCCCATCGAGTTCGCGCCTCCCCGTATCATCGTCGGTGCGAACGGATTTGTCACCGGAGTTGTTCCCGCGTCGCCGACCCGCTTCCAAACCCGCAACATTGGCGTGACCAGTGAATCGACGGGAACGATCCTCCCCGATGGCAGCGTTTCTCTCGATATCAACACCGAGACGACGGAGTTCGAGGGCTTTGTCCAATACGGATCAGGCGTGTTTCCCGCAGGTGTCGCCGGAGCCGTGCCGATACCCGGTGAGGCGGGCAATCCGGTCTTTTTCGCTCCCTTCGTAAACACGGGGGGCATCTTTCTGCCCATCATCGCAACAACGCGGATCCGGACCTCCGTGGTGGTGCGGCCCCGTCTCCAGGCGGGATGGGTCGAACTGGATCTGATGCCGAGGCTCGAGGTCCAACTCGCGGACACTGCGATGGAGGCGCAGACGGTGGATCTCAAACAGTTCCACACGGTCCTGCAGGTGCAGAACCAGCAGGTGGGAAGACTTCACGGCTTCACCGGGGCCGACGAGGAGTTCAATCGCCAGTTTCTCGGCGCGAAGGATCCGAAGGTCGGCGACACGGCCATCGTCGTGAAGGTCTCGGCGCGGGCGTCTGCCAAGGTTGTCGCACCGACGGCACCATAATCCGCGTTTCCGATTGGGACACCTGTCCACCCCTGCGAGGCAACACTGAAAAGTCCTACCTGAAGTCAGGGGGAAGCGGTGGTGGTCGGTGCGTGAACCGACGAATAGACCCTCCTCCTCACCATGGCCGAGATGCCGGTGCAGAGTCTCTCCCCTCGCAAAGTCTCCAAACTCGACGAGGGAGGGAAGG
Organism: uncultured Verrucomicrobiae bacterium; assembly: GCA_937898895.1. Classification (GTDB taxonomy): domain Bacteria; phylum Verrucomicrobiota; class Verrucomicrobiia; order Verrucomicrobiales; family DEV007; genus Arctic95D-9. Next base: position 1,462 of record CALDKL010000829.1, read on the forward strand.
TCTGACGCGAGCGACCTATCGGTGTTCTTCCCTACCTCGCCTTTGACTCACGCGACGAGAAAGTCCGTGAGGCGGTACCCTGGTGGCTTGCGGTCTTCCCATCGCCTTGGGCCTGAGAGAAGATCGGTTCCGAAGAGCCTGTGCATGGATTTGTGACAAAACGAATTTTTCTCTTGTCGATTTCGAAAAGCATGTTGAATTGATGCGCCCGACCGGGCCAATACGAGTATATGAATGGGTTTCAATCCTTATGGGCGATGTCTGTCGTTTCCGTCGCGAGCTGTTCTTTCGCCGTCATTGCGGGCGAGTTGGATGGCAAGGCTCTCGTCCTCAATGACGCGGTGCCTGCCCTCGTCAAGCCAACGCTCGACATGCGGCTGCGTTATGAATATGGGGAGCAGGATGGTTTGCTCGACTCCAGCGCAGCAACGATGCGGAATCGGATCGGATTGCTCAGTCGTGACCTTGGCGGCTTCCAAGCCTTCGCCGAATACGAAGGAACTCTCGTGGTGGATCGTGATGCCTACAACGGGGGAAACGGAGTCGGCCCCGCGAATCGCACCGTCATTGCCGACCCGGAGTCGCACGAACTGAACCAGGCCTGGCTGACCTACACCGACCCCGGCGATCTCTTTCTGGTGAAAGCGGGACGCCAGGGCGTCAACCTCGATGACCAGCGCTATATCGGAACGGTAGGGTGGCGGCAGAACATGCAGACTCTCGACGCCGCTTCCCTCACCCTGACCCCGTCCGAAGATTGGAAGATCTACTACGGCTTCGTCTGGCAGGTAAATCGAATCTTCGGATCAGAGGCTGTCGCACCGGGCTCGACGGATTTCCAGGGACAGACCCATCTCTTTAACGCGCAATACACCGGGCTTGCTTTCGGCACTCTCACGACGTACGCTTACCTCCTCGACCTGCACAATGTCGCCGGGGATGCCAGCAGCAACAATAGCTACGGTCTGCGCTTGTCGGGCGACTGGATCGGTGGATCAAAATATCTCCTCGAGTACGCCCACCAGACCGACGGGGCGGAAAATCCGCTCGATTATTCCGCAAATTACGCCCGCGGAGAACTCTCGCGCGAGCTTGCAGATCGCTGGGAAACCTCGATGGGATACGAGTATCTCGGATCAGACAACGGAGTGGGGTATCAGTTTCCCCTCTCCACTCTTCACAAATTCAACGGGTATGCGGACCGATTTGTGAATACGCCGACAGGGGGGCTTAGTGACCTGTATACGACGATTGGAACGAGCGTTGCGGACGGAGTCAAGCTGGCCCTGACGTATCACCATTTCTGGGACGACGGTCTCGATCAATCTTTCGGAAACGAAGTCGACCTGGTCGTCTCAAAGGCTCTCACCGAGAAAGTCACAGTGCTAGCCAAGGGTGCCGTGTTTCAGGGAGAAAGCGGTCAACCAGATGTGAATCGAGCGATTCTCGAAGTGGATATCGTCTATTGATCGAGGCCTCGTGGGTGCCTCCCCGGCAACCAGCGAGTGGGTTCAGGCACCCAACTCGGCAGAGGCAAAGGCCTTGGGGTCACATACGGTGATGACCTCATTCGACGGCACGATCCACCCATCCTCGCGGAGCCGCGTAAGGGTGCGGGAGAGGGTCTCCGGGACGGTGCCGATCTCCGCAGCAAGAAGGTATTTCTTGGCGGGAAGGCGCACGTTGATGGGGCGATGGCCCTCTCGTTCCGGACATCGCAGGAGCAGCCATTCGCGCAGCCGTTCGGCGACAGTGCGATGCTGGAGGCTCCCGATCCGATCCACCAGCGTGCGCAGGTGCCGACTCATCGAGGCGAGGAGACGCATGGCGATCTCCGGTTGACTGGCAATCAAACGGGCGAGATCGGCTCGGCGCACCAGCATCAGGGTGGCAGCCGACTCGGTGCGGGCACTCACCGGGCTCCGGCCATCGTCCGCGAGCAGGAACTCACCGAACGATTCTCCTTCGCGAAAGATCCGGATGACCGTCTCATGACCGGCCTCATCGAGACGGTGTACATTCACGATTCCTTTGCCGATCACGTAGAATCCCAAAGGCGAATCCCCTTCGTGAAACAGATACGTCTGTTTCGGCACGCTGCGGAGTTCGGAGCACCGGGCGATATTGTTCAGATCATATTCGCCCAACTCACCGAACAGGCGAGTCGAACGGAGGATCATGAGGGTCTTGCGCGCTTCGACAGAGGCCGATGGAGAAGGGAGAGAGGGCATCGTAAAAAAGAATCAGACAAAACCGTCCATCCTTGACGCAAGTCAAGGAGAAGATCGGAAGAGAGGATAAGATGTACTTGAAAAACAGGATTTAGGGTTACTGTAACCCGTTCGCATCCGTTGTGCCCATAACTCAGCCGCTTGTCCCATGCTCTCAAAATTCCAGGCCCGCGCCTTTTTCCTCGGTGGTACCGTTGTTTTCTCCGGGATCTTTCTGATCCTCACGGTGGATACGCATCGGCAGGTGCCCAAGCAGACCAATTCCGATCAGATCACGCCCCAGGTCGTCGCGGGCAAGAAGCTTTGGGAGCAGAACAACTGTATGGGTTGCCACACCATTTTCGGTGAGGGAGCCTATTACGCGCCGGAACTGACCAAGGTGGTGGAACGCCGCGGGAAGGACTGGATCAAGGTGTTCATCAAGGATCCCGAGGCGATGTTTCCCGGTCAGCGCAAGATGGTGAAGTACGGCTTCAACGACGAGCAGATCGATCACCTCATCGCCTTTCTCGACTGGTGTGGCAAGGTTGACGCCAACGGATTCCCGGCCGAGCCGCCCCTGAAGAAGCTGATGCAGCCGAGCGGCGCTGCGTCAGCGACGGCAAGCGCTGTCGGAGAGTTGCCAGCGGCGGTGGCGTCGACGATTCCGCTTCCTCCGATGTTCGAACAAAAATCCTGCACCGGGTGCCACCGCCTTCTCGGCAAGGGAATGCCCGGCGTGATGTTGCCCAACGCGGTCACCGGTGAGGTGGTGTCGGCCCCGCCGCTGGACCTCGTCTTTCAGCGCAAGACCCGCGAGGAATTGATCGCCTGGATCTCTGATCCGCAAAAGGTCAAGCCCGGCAGCCCGATGCCCAAGCTCGTTCCCGCGCCCGTCTCTCCGCAGGAGTTGGAGCAGATGGTTGATTTCCTTCTCGGGCTCAAGGCCCACGCACCCGCCCAGTGAGAACCGTTTCCCCGTAATTCCATACCTCTTTCCACCATCATGAAATTCCAATCGCAAAAAATCGCCTATTGGTTCTTCGCCGCAGCGATGCTGTTGCTCGTGCTGCAGATCGTCTACGGTTTTATCATGGGCTTTGCCCGCGTCGGCATGGACGGACTCCACGACTGGATCCCCTTCAACACCGCCCGCGCCACCCACACCAACCTGCTCGTCTTCTGGCTGCTGCTCGGCTTTATGGGCAGCGCCTACTTCATCATTCCGGAAGAATCCGACCGGGAGCTGATGTGGCCAAAGCTCGCGTGGATCCAGCTCATCTCGTTTTTGGTGGTCGGGGTCGCCGCACTGATCGGCTATCACCTGAACTGGTGGGAGGGGCGCAAGTTTCTCGAGATCCCGCGCCCGCTCGACTACCTCGTCGTGGTCAACGTGCTCGCCTTCCTCGCGAATATCGGGCTCACCGTCTGGAATGGGAAACGCTACACGACGACTTCTATCGTGCTCTATTTCGGCCTTCTCGCTGCCGCGCTGCTCTACCTGCCTGGCATGATCGATTTCGATAACCAGACGCTCGATTCCTTTTACCGTTGGTGGGTTGTTCACCTCTGGGTCGAGGGGGTATGGGAACTGATCATGGGCGCACTGCTCTGCTATCTCCTCATCAAGCTCACCGGGGTGGATCGCGAGTTGGTCGAGAAATGGCTCTATATCATCGTCGGCCTCACCTTCCTCTCCGGGATTCTCGGGACGGGCCACCACTATTATTACATCGGAGCACCGCGATACTGGCTCATGGTCGGGGGCATCTTCTCTGCCCTGGAGCCGCTCGCTTTCCTCGGCATGGCCATCTATGCCCTCGCCATGGCGAAGAAAGGCGGACGTCGGCATCCGAACAAAGCCGCCCTCAACTGGACACTGGGCAGTGCCATCATGTCCTTCGTCGGTGCCGGATTCCTCGGTTTTGCCCATACCCTTCCCCAGGTGAATTTGTACACCCACGGAACTCTCGTGACGGCGATGCACGGTCACCTGGCTTTCTGGGGGGCCTACGCCATGATCAATCTTGCGATGATCGCCTACGTTCTTCCGGTGGTGACTGGGCGCAAACTCTGGGACAATGCTGCCGCCGGTTTCGGATTCTGGCTCAGCAACATCGGCATGGTCGGGATGACCGGTGCGCTCGCCGTCGCCGGGATCACCCAGGTAAACCTCGAGCGACGCATGGGCCTGGATTTCCTCGCCGTGCAGAACGAGATCGAGATGCACTTCGTCGGCATGCTCCTCGCCGCCTCTCTTTTCCTCGTTGGGATTCTCTGCTACATCTGGAACTTCTACCGCTTCGGCCTGCCCTCGGATGAAGCAATACACTCCGACGTGCGTGCTGCGGAGCGTGATGTGCCGGAAGCCGGAGCGACCTCCTCCGGGAGTGGATCGGAACCCACGACCGCCGCCTCGTGAACGGGAGCGCAACCTTCTACGTCGAGACCGGACGCGAGTGCGAGCTTTTCACGGAAACGTGGAAGGCTCGCCTGCCTCTGATGCTCAAGGGGCCGACCGGCAGTGGCAAAACACGTTTTGTCGAGCACATGGCGGCGAAGCTGGGCCGTGCTCTCATCACCGTGGCCTGCAACGAGGACACCTCCGCCACCGACCTGCTGGGGCGTCACCTGCTCGTTGGAGGAGAGACGGTATGGAGCGATGGACCGGTGACCCGTGCGGTGCGCGAGGGGGCCATCCTTTACCTCGATGAGATTGCCGAGGCCCGCGCTGACGCCATCGTGGTGATCCATCCCCTGACCGACTACCGCCGTGAACTGTTCCTCGATCGAACCGGCGAGACGCTCGTCGCCCCACCCGAGTTCATGCTCGTGATCAGCTACAATCCCGGATACCAGAGGAGCCTGCGCGAATTGAAAGCATCGACCCGGCAGCGATTCGTCGCCCATAGCTTCGAATATCCTTCCGAGGAGGTCGAAGTCCGCATCGTCTCGGGCGAGACGGGCCTCGATGCTCCTGTGGCGGCAAAGCTCGTCGCGATCGCGAGGAAGATTCGCAATCTCACCGAACTGTCCCTGATCGAATCCGTTTCGACTCGCCTCCTCGTCGATGCCGCAAAGCTGATCCGACAGGGGTTGCCTCCTCGTTTTGCGACGGCGGCCGCCGTGGCCGAGCCGCTCACCGATGACCCGGATGCGCTCAAGGCGATCCGGCAGATCATCGATCTCACCTTCTGACTGACACTCTGACTCCCGATGGGCTCCATCCTCGAATGGGAAGAAAATATCTTCCTCGGGATCAAGGCACTTTACCGTCGGCTCGTCGTGCGGCCCCAGGAGCGTCGCCGTGAGGCGGTGCGAGCGAGGATCGAACCCTTGCGTCAGGAGTTGTTTCTGCTCGCCCGCATGGTTGCGGGACGCCCCGTCGCCTTCGTCGAGACGCCCCGTGCGGTGCTCTGCGATGGAGTCCATCTCTTCCTGCCGGACGAATTCAGTGCGGGGCATGATCCCGCAACGAACGAGGAATTGTATCGGTTGAAGACGATACTCGGAGCCCTGGCCTTGCGTGCCGAGGGCACCCAGCGATCAGAGAAGCGATACAGCGACCGGATCGCGGAGTGGTCGCAGGAGTTTCCCGGTCTCGCGGATCGGGTCGAGGCGGTGCGGAGCAGGCTCGTCGGCGAGACCGATCTCTGGTCGTTGTTTGGCGAGGTCCTGCCGGGAGCGGCGGGAGAAGAGGAATCCGTCACCGAGGCCGCTGTGGCGGAGACGGAGCAGGGAGAGGAGAGCGACGACATCACCGAAATCGAAGGACGCGGACAGATCGGAGTGAAGGTCATCGAGGAATCCGGCGATCAGCCCCTCGAGGCCGAAATGCCGATCCACACTTTCGAGAAGGCCGAGACGCTCGAGGAATACAGTGGTCTCGACCGAAAGACCGACGACGACGACGAATTACGCGAGCACGAGGAGGCGCTGCGTTCCGTCGACATGAACCATCTCCTGCGGAGCCGCGAGCGTCCCCGCTCCATCTATCGTGCCGACGTCGTGATCGAGGGACTTTCCCTCGATGTATCGGACGAAGGGAGCGCCGAGGGGATTCCCTACCCGGAATGGGATTACAAGCGACGACGGCATCGCGAGAACTGGTGTTTTGTCAGGGAAACGCGCGCGGCGATTTTCGATCCGGAGTGGGTGGCGACTACGGAGAGACGGCATCGCGCCGTGATCCTCGATCTGCGCAAGAAACTTGCCGCCCTCGCCACCCGCGCCCAGAGGGCGAAGCGGCAGCCGCACGGTCCCGAACTCGACATCGATGCGGTGGTGCGGGCGCACTGCGATCTCGCAGCCGGGCGTTCGCCCGACGAGAGGCTCTATGTGGAACGACGACGGCGGCTGCACGACGTCTCGGCCCTGATTCTCATGGACCTGAGCTTCTCGACCGACTCGTGGATCGACGATGCCCGGGTTCTTGACACCATTCGCGAGACGCTCTTTTGCACGGGCGAGGTGCTCGAGGAGTTCATCGAGGGATTCGCCGTGGCCGGGTTCAGTTCGAACACGCGGCGACAGTGCGAGTTTCATCTCATCAAGGACTTCCGCGAGACCTGGCATGGGGCGCGTGGCCGACTGGGCGCTCTCGAGTCGCGCGGCTACACTCGCATTGGCCCGGCGCTGCGTCACGCCCATGAGCGGCTCGTACACGAGGCGGGTGAGCGAAAAATCGTCTTCCTTCTCACCGACGGACGGCCCTGCGATTACGACCGTTACGAAGGCGAATACGGCATTCGCGATGTGCGCAAGGCAATCGAGACGGGGGCCCGGAATGGCATCCTGACCCATGCCTTCGCCATCGAGAAACGCGCCCGGGAGCAGTTCCCCCGGATGTTCAAGCGGAATCACTACGATGTCGTCCCCTCACCGCGAGCCCTCGCCGCGAGCCTCTGCGGAGCCTTCGCGAGGCTGCGGCTGGGGGATTGACGGGACTGTCTCGATCAGCCTTTCAGAACGGAGTCGAAATCGGAGGCGGTGAAGGCCTTCATCGATTCCGTGCGGACGTAGCCGCGCGAAGCGAGTTCGGAGAGGACGCGGAGAATGCAGCATTCCTTTTCGGCCGCCAGGACGAGGAGACCATCGCGGCTGCCCGTGGTCCAATACTGGCCTTCGACGGTGACTCCGGATTGTTTGGCAAGATCCGCGAACTCCTGGGCGCGGTGGGTCGAGTCACCGATGTCGGAGATGCCTTTTTCGGTGAAGGTGAGGAGGGAGATGTATCGAATCATAATGAGGTTGGGGGGGGGATGGGACAGGGTGGTATGGTGAATCTGACAGGGTCAAATCAGTTGG
>CALDKL010000830.1 GCA_937898895.1 uncultured Verrucomicrobiae bacterium
GGGGGGGGGGGGGGGGTGGTCGCTCCGCAAGTCCGCGCTTGCCGGAACCTTCCGGATCACGGAACGTTCCCGTCATTTCTCACCGACTCTTTCTCCTGCCCATGATCCAGCGTTTGCTCCCCGTCCTCGCCCTCCTTGCCGGTTTCTCGCTGCTGCGTGCCGCCGATCCGATCCCTCTTCCGCAGGAGGGCAGTGACATTCCGGTCGATCCGGCGGTGACCTGGGGACTCCTCGAAAACGGTTTGCGTTTTGCCATTCTCCCGAATCCGGAGCCGCCTGATCGAGTCAGCATGAGGCTCTATGTCGATGCTGGTTCGCTCATGGAAAACGACGACCAGCAGGGCCTTGCGCACTTCCTCGAGCACATGGCCTTCAACGGAACGAAACAGTTTCCGGCCGGGGAGATGGTCGAGTATTTCCAGCGCCTTGGCATGGGATTCGGAAACCACACCAACGCCCATACCTCCTTCAACGAGACCGTCTACAAACTCGAACTGCCCAAGTCCGACGCGGCCATGATCGACGAAGGCATGAAGCTCTTTCGCGACTACGCCGACGGCATGCTCCTCGATCCCGACGAGATCGAGGACGAACGCGGGATCATCCTCAGCGAGAAGCGCGACCGCGATTCGGTCGACTGGCGTACTTTCGTGGAGCAGATCAACTTCGCCTTTCCCGATCAGCGCATCTCCAAACGCATGCCCATCGGTATCGAGGAGGTCATCTCCGGTGCCCCGCGCGAACGATTCGTGGAATTCTACCAGAACTGGTACACGCCGAATCGCATGGCCGTGATCGTCGTGGGAGATGTGGAGGTAGCCGAGGTCGAGGGGATCGTGAAAAAATACTTCGCCGATCTTCCCGCCCGGGAGAAGCGGACCATGCCGCCCATGGGCGAGATGTCGAAGCGCGGTTTTGCCGTCCATGATCACTACGAAGCAGAGGCCGGAGAGACCTCGGTCTCGATCGAGGCGCTGAAGCCCCGCGTCGATCCACCCGACAACAGCGAGCGTCGCCTCTACGACCTGCACCTCATGCTCGCGACCCGGATGGTGGATCGCCGCCTCGAGCGACTCGCCAAGCAACCCGATTCTCCGATCCATTCCGCCAGCATGAACGCGGGTGACTTTTTTGATCTCGGCTTCGCCCTTTCTTCGTCGATCGAAGCCGACTGCAAACCGGAAAACTGGAAGCCCGCCCTCAATCTCATCGAGCAGGAACTCCGCCGCGCCCTTGAGCACGGGTTCACCCAGGCGGAACTCGACGAAGCCAAGGCCAACGTCCGCGTCCTCTACGAACAGGCTGCCCAGCAAATGGCGACGCGCCAGTCACGCGACCTCGCCGACGATCTCGCGGGTCGCCTCGGTTCCCGCCGGATCTTCACGAGTCCCGCCGCCGATCTTCCCCGGGTCGTAACCTCGCTTGGCAAGATCACCGCAGAAGGATGCCGCGACCATCTGCGCGGACTCTGGGGCTCGGCCAACGAGACTCTCGTCCTCGTCTCGGGCAACGCGAAGATCGACAATGCCGTCGCCACGATCGAGGCCGCCTACAAGGAGAGCCAGGCGGTCGCGGTGACAGCCCCCGCGGAGAAAACCGTGGCCGACTTCGCCTACGCAACACTGCCCGAGCCCGGCACTGTCGCCGAGCGCAAGGACATCGAAGACCTCGGTGTGACCCAGCTCCGCTTTGGCAACAATGTCAGGGTGAACCTGAAAGTCACCGATTTCGAGGACGCCGTCGTGCTGGTCAAAGCCCGCCTCGGGTCAGGGCTCATCACCGAACCGGCCCCCGGACTTTCCTTCTTCCTGGGCAGCACCTTCACAAAGGGCGGACTCGAAGCCCATAGCGACGACGATCTGCAGGTCCTCTTCGCCGGCAAACCGATCGAGGTGAATTTCTCTGTCGACGATGACGCTTTTTCGCTTTCGGGCCAAACCACGCCCGAGGCCCTCGCCGAGCAACTCACCCTGATGCGAGCCTACATTACCCATCCCGGCTTCCGCGAAGAAGCGGTCACCGAGTTCAGAGGGGCTCTCGATTATGTCTACCAGCAGCTCGAGAGGACCCCTGGCGGATTCGCTCAGGACAAGGTCGCGAGATTCCTACACGGCGGCGACGCCCGCTTTGGCTACCCCGCCCGTCGCGACGTGGAATCTCTCACTCTTTCCCAGGCCCGCGAGTGGCTCCAGCCTGAACTCAAAAACGGCTACCTCGAACTCACCCTGGTGGGTGATTTCGACAAGGAGAAGGCCATCGAACTCCTCGCGAAGACCTTCGGGAATCTGCCCGAGCGTGCCGCGAGCAAGCCTGCCCATGAGAAGGAGCGAATCGTGAACTTCCCCTCCGGGTGCGAGAAAGAGTTCCTCTTCGAATCCGAGATCCCGAAGGCCATGGCAGTGGTCCAGTGGCCCACCACGGATCTCTTTGAGATCGAGAAGACACGTCGTCTCGGCATGCTCTCGGCGATCCTCGATGATCGCCTCCGCGTGAAAGTTCGCGAGGAACTTGGAGACGCCTACAGCCCCTTCGCCCACAACCTGCCCAGCGACACGTGGAAAGGCTACGGGTACCTCTTTGCCTCCGTCACCGTCGATCCGGCCCAGGCCGGGAAAGTCAATGGAGTCATCGCGGGGATCGCCGCTGACCTCTCGAAGGGAGACAGCATCACCGAGGATGAACTCGAGCGCGCCAAAAAGCCCCAGGTCGTCTCAATTGAGGAAATGAGGCGCACGAACCGCTACTGGATGAACAGTGTCCTCGAGGCCTCGCAGGAATATCCACAACGCCTGGCCTGGTCGCGCACCTTCGTCGACGACTACAAAAACATCACTGTGACTGAGATCAATGCTCTCGCGAAGGAGTTTCTCAAGGCCGACACCCGTGTCTCCATCGCGATCAAGCCGAAAGCGGCCCCTGCTGCAGAGGGAAGGTAATCGATGGATCGGATGCGGCGTCGAGACGGATCATCAGCAACATGGAAACGCGGAGGAGAGGTTTGCAATGACTGGCGAATCCCCTACTTCTGAGCAGTTTGAAACCATCCTCGCCGAAGCATGTGGAATGCTTTCGGTTGATTGCGCGGGCGGAACTCGACACAGAGATTCAAAAGCCTTCGAAACGCGAGTTCGGGAAATAATCCAGGAACTTCTTGTTGGATTTGGGATTCTTGTTGATTTTTCACCCCATCCGTATGGATTTCCCGACATTGTTCTGGGTCGATTTGGAATTGAGGTGAAGTTCACGACGGGTGATACTTGGCGGTCCGTGGCAAACAGTGTTTTCGAGCGCTTTCGGAATGAGGACGTAACGGACATCTATGTAATATTCGGGAAAATGGGTGGGAGGCCCTTAGTGCGATGGGGACGATATGAAGACTGTGTAATGCATGTTCGGACCTCGCATGTCCCGAGATTTGAAATCGACCTCGACGCTTCGGAGTCGCTATTCAAAAAGTTCGGCATTACCTACGAACAGTTTTCATCGCTGACCCAAGAAGAGCGAATGGAACATGTTCGATTATATGCCCGTTCTCGATTGAGAGAAGGCGAGCGTCTTTGGTGGCTCGAAGCGGCTAAGGAAGAAGAGCATTCGTTGCCTCTACAGGTCCAGCTCTTTTCGAATCTCCCGAATAGTGAAAAGCGCAGACTCAGGGCAGAAGCCTCTCTGCTCTGCCCGCAGATCGTAGGTTCGGGGCGAAACAGAAAGAAGTATTCCGACCCCATCCTCTATTTGCTGACCTATCGAGGTATACTCGCAACCCGCGACGCCTTCTCGGCAGGCAGCGTCGCAGGTCCCCTGCGTGGAGGTAGCTATGTGCAACGTGCTCTGAAAAATATCGAGTCCGAAATGATCGAGGCCGCCGCTTACCTCGAGAGTCGACTCTTTGTTGAATACTGGGGAATGGAGGTCACACCCGAAGATCGGATTGCCACCTGGCTACGCGAAGCTGATGGTCATGCGCGTCTAGCCACGCCGCCCTGGAAGCCTTCGGAAGTTCTCTTCACTGGTTCACCGCAGGCACTCGAGGACTGAAGTCGCTATGTGCCATGCGAGGATTGGGGGAACAGCGTTTCCGACTTGGCGCTCGATTTGCCGGAGACCCGAAACGAAGATGAACTTATCAGGAAAGGACTGAATTCTGGCAGCCTCCCGCATGGAAATGCGTCGGGGTAAACGGTAATGGAATTGGATGTTGCCGTGGCATTCGGCTCGAATGGTGTAACCAGGTCGATTCGGGAGGAGTCGACGGTTCCCCTGTTCGGGGCTGATATTCGCCGCACTCCAAATGTGGTTGATCTGGGGGGCGGCGTTGAGCCCCTCCAGATCGCTGATCGCCTCGCTGGCGCTCATCCAGGTCGAAGCGTTTCTTTCGGGGATTGGTGGCAAAAACGGAGGAACGCCAGGAGCGGTCCCTACAAAAATGACCCGCTCCCGGGTTTGGGGGACTCCGTAATCGGCCGCTCGGTAGAGTTGGAAATGGACCGCATAGCCGAGATCCCGAAAATCGTCGACGACTTGTTGTAGCCACTCTTCGTGCCGTAGCAAGGCCTTCACGTTCTCGGCTACAAAGACGCGTGGTTTCGTCATTCGAATCGCTTCGATCATTGCTTTGTATAATCCGCTTCTCGCACCGTTGACTCCTTTGCGTTTTCCGTTGACGGAGATGTCTTGGCAGGGGAACCCGCCGACGATGACGTCGGCACGCGATGGAATCGTATTTAGCAAATCCCAAACATCTCCGCGATGGATCGGGTGGCGAAGGTTCCGTTCGTAGGTTTTGCAGGCTTCGATGTTACTGTCGTTAGCCCAAACAATTTCGAATGGGAGTGATTTGTATCGGCGCCCGAAAATTTCAAATCCTCCCTTGAATCCAAGATCCATGCCGCCGCACCCAGAGAACATGGAAACCAAGGTGTGTTTTTTGTCCTTAGGCTCAGATCTTTGATGTTTTTGCGAAGGCTCACACACATATCCTCTTTCGGATTCTTCTAAAACGGTTGCTTGCGATCTCGGATCTATACGATTCAGGTCGCCGGATGCCTCCTGCTCGCAAAACTGTTCCGCCGACTGGACAAACCATTCTTTGAGCGTTCGCCCCGAAAGGCCAAGCGTTGCATAGATTCGGCGTTTTAATTCGGGTGAGACATCTACGACGATTCGACCGGATTGTCCGTGTTGGGCCATAACAGCGCATCATAGTCACGTCACGTGAAATGCGCAAAGGTTAAATCCACCGAAGTTCGTACGACGGCTTTTTTTGGATCATTTAAGGTGCCTGTTTGGCCCAGGGTTGGGCGGGAGAGCCTCACGGAAAGGGGCCTTGCGATCTGCCTGACCCGGTTTGATTCCCGCGAGAGCCTCCTTCGCAAACGTCCACTGCGAGAACAGCCAGACGAGGAGGATGCAGTTGAGCACTTCGGCGTCGAAGAAGGTGTTCTCGAAGAGTCCCGAGACGAAAAAGGCGGCAATGAGAGGAACAAACACGACGGCTTGTCCGCTGGATCGAGCTTCGCGCATCCAACAGAAGCAGAAGGCGAGAAAAGCGATTCCTCCGAACATTCCGGTCGAGGCGAAGGCCTCGAGGTAATTGTTGTGGGCGTGGCGCTGCAGATGAGAGGGGGGCAGCCGTTTTCCCCCTTTCCACGAAACATCCTTGGGGAATCCATAACGCTCTTTCAGCTTCGCGGATTGCAGTTCAAAGTTGCGATAGCCCCAGCCGAGGACGGGGCGTTCCAGCGAGGCGAGGGCGGCGGCGCGCCAGTGGTTGATGCGGGGATCGGTCTTCAGGGCGAGATAGCGCGATCCTTCGAAGTAGGAGAAGACCGCCACCCCGAGTCCGACCGCGAGAAAAGCGATGAGGAGCTTGCGTGAGCGCATCGCTCCAAAGATCAGCAGTCCCACGGCGGCCCCGAGCATTGCCCCGCGGGTGTAGGTCAGATACAAGCCGCCCGCAGCCATGATGAGGGAGGCGATGGCAACCCACCGGGGGAGCCGCGTCAGACTCCGCCACAAGCCTGGCAAAAACACCAAAACGGCCAATGCCACGACGGTGAACTGCAGACAGTTCGCAAAGGTCATGACCTGCCCGTAAAACCCGGAGATCCGATCGGGGCCGCCGCGGGTTTCGCCAAGGAAGAGGGACTCGCCCGCGATCCAACTGCAGACTCCGGCGAGGATGGCCAATCCCATGGGGATGAGCCAGGCCAGGACGAGCGAGTCGCGCCGCCACGGCACCCCGAGGTTCTTTCCGACGAGGGCAGGCATCGCGGGGATGAGCAGAAGAAGGGGGAAGACCCGCAGCTTTTCAAGGTGGTCGAGCGGATCGGCGATGACAGACCGATTTCCGACGAGGGAGAGGAGGGCGATGCCGAGGAAGGCGGCGAGGCACTTCGCGCTGGCACCCCAGCGGCGCCACTCCAGCGAAGACCTTCCCTTTTGCCAGAGCGTCCCCACGATGCCGCCGAAAACGAGGATCTGCCCGGCGGCGAGGAATTTAGATCCGAAGAATTGCGCCGCGACGAGGCAGAACAGTCCGGCCGCAAACAGATTGGCAGGAGCGAACCATCGCGAGGAGGGATACGGCAGGCGGGATGCGGCCATGAAGGACTTGCGGGAAAGGAGGAAAATAAAAATGCGGTTCCCGTCAAGGAAACCGCACGAGGTAACCGCCGTCGCCCGGGATCTTCAACCCGGTATTTTGGGAACTTTCACTCGGTCGTGAGCCCTTCCTGCCTTGTCCAGAGATCCCGGTAGGCACGGGCCGCCGTCTCGAGGCGGTATTTCTGGCGGAAGGCCGCGTAGGCACGGGCGCCCATCGCGCGGACTTCGCCGGGCTGCGTGGAAAGGCGACGAATGGTCGAGACGAGCGAGGCATCATCGTCCGGATCGAGGCGCACGCCGCATCCCTCCTCGGCAACGACCCGGCCCACCTCGCTTTCCTCCGGGACCATCGCGAGAATGCCCCGGCCCGAGGCGAGAATGCCATAGAGCTTGCAGGGAACGGCAATGCCCTCGAGTCCCGTGCGCTGGGAGATCACTGCGAGATGTCCGCAGGCGAGCGAGTCGGTCAGGGCCTCCTCGGGTTGGAAGGGCAACCAAACGATGTTGTCCGCACCCAATTCGCGGGCGAGGGCGACGGCCTTCTCTCTGCGCATGCCGCCGCCGATCAGGAGGAAGCGGAGGTGCGGAACCGTCTTCAGAGCCGCTGCCGCCCGCACCAGCGTTTCGAGATCGTGCCAGAGGCCCATATTGCCCGAATACTGCACGACGAAGGAATCGTCGGGCAGCCCGAGCGAGTGCCACAACGCCGTTTTTTCGGGAGCGAAGACTCCTCCTCCGTCGTTCACGCTCCAATGGGGGATGACGTGCAGCCGGGTATGCGGCACCCCATAGCGGACCTGCAGCAATTCGCCCATGTCGCGACCGAGGACCACGATTGCTTCGGCCTCACGCAGTGCCCGCCGATTTGCGAAATGCCACAGGTTTGCGATCGCTCCGGTCTCCGAGATCTTGCCCACCGCCACGAGTCCATCGGGAAAGACATCGTGGCAAATGATCTGGTATCGAAATCCCCTCAAGTGCGCGAGAAGGTGGATCCAGACCGGACTGAAGGGTGGATTGGTCACGGCGCACGCCAGATTTCCCGGTCCCAGGCGCAGCAAATGCCGCGATGCGGAGAGGACAAAAGCGGCCATGTAGAGGAGCCGCCCGAGGAGACTGCGCTTGTAATCGAGCCGCAGGCCGCAGCGGACGATGGAGACCTCTCCCTGAGTCTCCTTTCGCGGAATCGCATCGGAATGACCCTCGGGAAGCAACACGGGAAACCCACA
>CALDKL010000831.1 GCA_937898895.1 uncultured Verrucomicrobiae bacterium
CAAGGGCGTGAAGCCTCATCATCTTGCCGGGCGGCGCAGTGGGTCCTTTTCCCCTTCAACCGCTGACCGAACACGGGGAATTCTCGAAGTTTTTGCCACCCGAAGCGGGGCAAAATCACCACAGGAAGTCACGCAGAAACACCTCCAACGGTACTACGACGAGCGCCGGAAATCTTCCGAGGCCAGCGCGCAGTCGATCATCAATCGAGTACGGGCATTCCTCGAACACTTGAATTGTCGCCCCGGTCATGTGCAGTTCCCGAGCGGTGCGAAAAAAGAACGGAGGACCGTCACGATTTCGATCGAGGAGTCTAACCGGTGGATTTCGGACGCTCCCAACGACAAGCTTCGGTTTATTTTGTACTGCGGTTTTCATTGCGGATTGCGGAGGGGTGAGATCGTCCATGCACGACCAGCTTGGTTCGATCTCAGGCGCCGGGTTTTGACTGTTCCGGCCCGTGAGGATCAGAAGCTCTCCAATGGGCAGGTTTTCAAATGGCGGGCCAAAGACGGAGAGACTCGGGAGATTCCGCTCTCCGAGGAGTTTACTGCATTTCTGAGGAGCTACCTCGACCCTGATGCACTTTTTGTCCTGGAGCCGGACAAAAGTGGTGGGAAGGCCCGCTATCGATACGACCCTCGCCGGATTTTCGAAAACTACGTTTCAAAAATGGGCCGGGCGGATGCATTCTACCACGCCATGCGGCATTCGTTTATCAGCAATCTTTGCAACTCTGGGAACCACTCCATCACCGAGGTTGCGGCGTGGTCAGGAGATACAATCGAAGTTCTCGAAAAAAATTACTGGCACAAGACTACCCGAACTGGCGGGCTTGATTCGACAATGAAGGGAAAACGGCAGAGTGACGATCAAGCTTCCCTCGTGCAGCAGATCGCTCAGCGACTGGATCATCTGATCGAGGAGGGGATCATAGACAAGAGCGCGGCTAAAGAATTGTGGAAAGGTTTCGAGTCGGAGGAAGAGGAAAGAGGGATGAACGAACGGTGGGCTGCGGAGGAGGAATATCTACGGTAAACTTCCGGCTGAGATCGCTGCCTGCCCTGACTTGCTCATCACGCAATAGTCCCTACTCATTTAGGCGGCCAACTCAAATCCGACAGCTTGCCGCCAAGCTCGGCCAATATGAGTGTCAACTCGGTATCAGAGATGATGCGGCGGCCCATCTCAATATTGGAAATGGTGTCCTCTCCGACGTCCCAGCCCCGTAGTTGAAGGCGTGCTATGAGGATCTGGATGGTGATGCCACGGGATTCCCGCAGCACTCGCAGTTCCTGCCCATAAGTGTTCCTACTTTTCCCAATTTTCCCGCTTTTTCGCCCAGGCACGGGCGTAATATCGACCATTTTTTCACTTGTAATCCGCTACTAGTAGCGGATTACAATAAAGCCACGACCACCAAAAATGAAAATGAAAATACAAAACCGCCCCCTCCGCATCGCGATCCTGGTCTTCACTGGGAGTCTCGCTGCAATCGCCATTCAATTCGCCAGCGCCC
>CALDKL010000832.1 GCA_937898895.1 uncultured Verrucomicrobiae bacterium
TACCTCTGAACAGATTCACGAAGGTGTCGACGAGGCGGTCCTGGGAGTCCTGCCCAACGCGGTCCCCATCGTCTTTCAGGGGATCGGCCTGCTCCTTTCCCTCTTCGCCTTTGCCGTGAGCCTTTTTGTGCGCGGGGACATTCCGATGGAGCGGCGGCGCGGGCTCGTTGTGATTGCCCTGGCGATCGCGGTGATCGCGGCGCTGGCCGCCTGGTTGCCTACCGATGTGATGGCGACCCGAGAGGCGATCCTGGGGAAAGCGCCTGCGGGCGAGACGCCTTCGATTCCCGCGTATCTCGGGATGCTGTTTCTCGTGTCGACGCTCCTCCTGAGCATTCCCGTGGCCGCTCTTTTCTACTTCCGTCTCGGCCTGATGGATCGCTACATCGTCCACAATTTTCTTTCCCCCTTCGCGATGTGCCTGTTTTCCTTCATGGCCATCTTTGTGCTCGCGGATCTGACCGACAAAGGCGAGACCCTCTCGAGCATGCCTTTTGGGCAGGTTCTCACCTTTTACGTGGTCCAGATTCCGTTCATCCTTCTGTTTGTCATGCCCATCGCGGTGCTTCTTTCCGGGCTTTTCGCCCTGGCGAAGATGTCGAAGGCGAACGAGTTCATTAGCATGATCGGGTCGGGGCGCAGTGTGCCCCGGATTCTCGCCCCCCTGTTCATCGCGGGTGCCTATGTGTCGCTGATCGGGGTGGCATTCAAATACCAATGGGGGCCAGAGTCCTTCGGCTACACGCAGTCGATCATTCACACCGCGAAGCGCGAGCAGTGGATGAAAAACCCAGGGGCGAGGCAGCGTGAGGACATCTGGGCGAAGAGGGGCTGGATGCACATGAACGAAGTGGGGCGGCGGAGCTGGTTTGTCGGGCGGGTGCCTCTGAATCTCAGTGATGAGATGGGAGATGTCGTCATCACGCAGCTCGACGAGAACGACCAGCCCACCCGGATGTGGATCGCGCGGCGGGCAAAATGGGTTTGGGATTCGCAACCGCCGAAATGGATCCTGACGCGAGTCCGAGTCTATCGTTATGACGAGAATCATATCCCGCTCGTCGAAAGCGTCGGGCGGATCGAGCTGACCGACTGGAACGAGACCCCGTGGAAGGTGCTCAGTTCGTCGCAGAATCCGGAATATCTGGGAATACCGGGGCTGACGATGTATCTCAACGCGAACCGCGATCTCGATGCCGGGAGCCTCGCCCCATTTCGCACCAACTGGTGGTATGTGTTTGCCGAGCCTCTTTCCTGTTTTGCGATGATCCTCGTGGCGGCCCCTCTCGGGATCGTCTATTCGCGGCGCGGGGTGATGGGAGGGGTCACCGGAGCGATCTGTATCTTTGCCTTGATGTACGTGATGCGAGGCACCTTCCTCGCGATGGGGCACAGCGGTCGCATGCCGCCTTTTTTCGCCGCCTGGCTTACGAATTTCCTCGTCAGCGGCATCGGATTGTTCCTGCTCTGGAAGAAATCGCAGAATCAGGAGATGCTGAAACCGAGAGCCTTCCTGAAACTGGTGTTGCAGAAGGTCCGCGGGCTGCGCCCGAGTCCGGCTGCCCCCACCGTCTCCCGACCTGCCCTTTGAACCTTTTTTGATCCGCCATGGCCATTATCCAAGACTGGAAAATTCGATCTACTCAGGCCCGCTGTGAAGTGAGCGGCGAACCCTTCGCCGATGGAGAGGTATTCCACACCTGCATCTTCGAGGATCCCGAAAGCGAGGGCTATCTCCGACGCGACTATTCGGTGGGGGCCTGGAAAAAGGTGAGAAAATCCCTCGATCCGGCTCCGTTCTCTTTTTGGAAATCG
>CALDKL010000833.1 GCA_937898895.1 uncultured Verrucomicrobiae bacterium
GACTGCATCTCCGAGGGGCAGAACCTCCAGGACTGCGACTACCTCATCAACTACGACATCCACTGGAACCCCGTCCGCATCATTCAGCGCTTCGGTCGGATCGATCGCATCGGCTCGACCAATGCCGTCATCCAACTCGTCAACTACTGGCCCGACATCTCCCTCGACGAATACATCAATCTCAAGGAGCGCGTCGAGAACCGCATGATCATCGCCGATGCCACGGCCACGGGCAGTGACAACCCCCTCAACCCCAAGGCCAACGAGGTCTCCTACCGCAAGGAGCAGCTCCGGCGCCTCCAGGAGGAGGTCATCGAAATGGAGGACCTCAAGACCGGGATCTCCATCACCGATCTGGGGCTCAACGATTTCCGGATGGACCTGGTCGGCTACGTCAAGGAGCATGGCGACCCCAGCCGCACCCCGAACGGGCTCCATGCCATCGTGCCCGCGGCCCCCGACCGTGGACTGTTCCCCGGCGTGCTGTTCACCCTGCGGAATCGGGAAAACGGGGTCAACATCGACCTCCAGAACCGCCTCCATCCCTACTACCTCGTCTTCATCGGCGAGAGCGGCGAAGTCCTCACCCGGCACACCGAGGTGAAGCGCCTCCTCGATCTGGCACGAACCGTGTGCAAAGGACGAGACGAACCCTACGCCGCCCTGTGCCAAAGGTTCAACGAGGCCACCCACGACGGACGGGACATGTCGCGATACTCCGCCCTTCTCGATCAGGCGATCCGTTCCATGATCGAGGTCAAACAGGAGGGGGACATCGACAGCCTGTTTACCCCCGGGAAAACCACCGCCTTGGTCGATTCCATCTCCGGCCTCGACGACTTCGAGCTGATCTCCTTTCTCATCGTCCAAGGTGAGTCCTGAAACTCACGCCTTCCGTTCCAGCCAGAGTCATGTTCGCCTTTCCTGCCAAGACCGCCTTTGGCAAGGTCGTCCCGAAATCCCGGATCTACCTCCACGCCGAGCCCACCCGGCGCGTCCGGGATCTCTTCGCCTCCCAGGTCGCCGAGATTCGATGGACCCACAAGCTCTCTCCGGAGACCCTCCATCTCCCGGCCAAACCCGGCGTGCCCGAAATCGAAATCTTCGAGCTCCAGCTCAAAACGGACACTTTCGACACCACCGTCCTCGAAACCATCGACCGCGCCATTCCCTACCCCATCCTGCACCGCCTTCATTCCGACAAGGGGGTCGCCTACAGCGCCGCCTTCAAACGACCCAGCGAGGCGGATTCCAGCCAATGGGTCGTCGGCGCCCGGTTCACCTCCGAGTTTGTGGAGGAGGATCGCGAGAAACTCTCCCCGCTTCCGGCGGCCTTGGACCTCGGCCACCTCTACGCCGCCCTCATGGCCCCCCTGCTCCCGCTTCCGCCCCGCTCCGGGGAAGCCCTCGGAGATCAGGTCGCCCGCTGCGAGGCCTTCACCCGCCTCCGCCGCCAGATCGACCAACTCACCGCCCGCCTTCACCGGGAACGGCAGTTCAACCGGAAAGTGGAGTTGAACCGCCAGCTCAAGCCGCTTCAGGCGGAATTGGAGCTGCTCCTGGCATAAAACCCCTCACCTACCCCCTCTCCCATCAGGCCACTTCGTTTGTCGTGAAAAAAGAATCCCCAAAACCACTTGTCTCTCATATTATCGGAATTTTGAGAGACAACGCAATTTGAGGGGAACAGGTGCAACACAAGCTCAGTTGTCTCTCGAATTTTTGTCTTTATTGACGTCAAAGTCATTTGGCGCTCAACTCTCAA
>CALDKL010000834.1 GCA_937898895.1 uncultured Verrucomicrobiae bacterium
AGTTTTCGCCCAGGTCGGACCCGACTACGAGCGGCCGCCGGTCAATGTGCCAGAGCACTTCAAAAACATTGCCTGGCGCGAGGCGAGGCCGTCCTCACATTTGTCGAAAGGGGAATGGTGGAAACTCTTCCGCGATCCGAAACTGAATGAACTCCTCGCCCGCGCGACCGCCCACAACCAGAATCTGAAGGCCGCCATCGCCCGCTTCGACCAGGCGCGCACCACGGCTCGCATGTCGAGGGCAGACCGGCTCCCCCAGATCGGCGCGCCCCTTTCAGCCGAGCAGCAGCGCACCTCTGAGAACATGCCTTCGGCGTTTCCCCTGAACGGGATGGTCTACGATGGCCCCGCCTACAATGCCCTCGTCGATTTCGGATGGGAGATCGATCTCTGGGGCAAGTTGCGGCGCAGGGTGGAATCGGACGAGGCTGCTACGATGGCTGCGGCCGATGCCGTCCACAATGCCCTCCTCGGAATCCAGGCCGAGGTAGCGGCTGCGTATTTTCAGATTCGGGGCTTCGATGCCGAGATCGCGATTGTCCGCGAGGCAGTTGGCTGGCGTGGTGAGGCACTCAAAATCGCCCGAGCCCGCGTCCTCGCCGGGGCCGCCGGGGATCTCGAACAGGCTCAGTCCGAGACGGAGGTGGCGACGGCCGAGGCCGAGATTTCCGTGCTGCAGTCGCAGCGAGACCAGCTCGAAAACGCGCTGGCGCTGCTCGTTGGGGCGAATGCCTCCTCCTTCGCCCTCGCGGCAGTCGGACACCCACTCCCCGCACCACCGAAGATCCCGACGGGATTTCCCAGCGACCTCCTCGAGCGTCGTCCTGACATTGCCACTGCCGAAAAGCAGCTCGCCGCCGCTACTGCAAAGATCGGAATCGCCGAGGCGGAGTTTTTTCCGAGCGTTTCCTTGATGGGAAACGGTGGCTTCCAGAGCGGCGATCTCGACCTGCTCTTCGACCCGAATTCGCTCCTGTGGACCTATGGCCCGCGGGTGAGGGTCCCGATCTTTTCGGGAGGCAAGAATCGGTTCAACCTCTCCCATGCCCACTCCGCGCATGATGAGGCGCTCGCCCTGTATCGACAGTCTTTTCTCGCCGCCGTTGCCGATGTGGAGACAAGTCTCGCCAATCTGCGCAATCTCGCAAAAGAGGCCGAGGCCCTCGGACGTGCCCGAGACAGTGCGGTGCGGGCGGCGCGGCTTGCCCGGACTCAGTATGAGGCGGGCACGAGTCCCTATCTCGACTTCATCACCGCGAATCGCACGGCCCTGAACACTCAGGTCGCCGTGGAACGGGTCGCGGGACAACGTCTCGTCGCGGCGGTTTCGCTGGTGAAAGCCCTCGGGGGCGGGTGGGATCAAAGTCGCGCTCTTCCCATGCCCGAGGCAGCGGCCGATCCGGTGGCAAAATCGAATCCGGAGAAGACCGAAACTCCGTGGCTGAAGCGGCTCTTTCAGAAGAAGAAATAGTCCGCGATTCCAAAACACTGTCGCAAAAACAAGAGGTTTCGCAATTTGGTGAATCCTTTGCTGGACGGCGTTCGCGGATTTGCTCTAATCGGCGGGGTGAGCACTCTTGGTCTCAGTCTGCGCGAGCGCGTTTGCAGTCGCCTGTTGTTCTATTTCCTCGTATTTGCGGGAATGTGGCTGATGAATCGCCTCGTCCCCGACCCGAGCGAAATCGAGGCGGACCATTGGGAGGCACTCGGCGTGGCGAGACCCTACATTGCCGTCCCCATCGACGAGCTGGAGCGGATCCTCGTTCGCGAAAGCCGCTGAGGTCCGGCGTCATGCCGAAAAACGCAGCTCGCCGCCGACAAAGGTGGCGACCACCTCGAGACCGGGAGTGAGCAGGGTCAGGTCAGCGAGCAGACCCGCTTGGATCCGGCCGCGATCCTTGAGACGCAGTGATTTCGCCTGGTTTGCCGAACAGGTTTTGGAAAGCTCGTTGAGCGGCAGTCCGGTGA
>CALDKL010000835.1 GCA_937898895.1 uncultured Verrucomicrobiae bacterium
TTGCGCGACTTTTTTCTTCGAGATCTTGCGGGAAGTGGAGGTCGTAACCTGCGCAGGGGCTGCATTCTGTTCCTCCGCCGCCCGCTGGTGATTGAGCTTCAGCAATCGTTTCAGAAGTTCCTTTCGCGCCTCCGGGCTGATGGTGAAGCGGGTGCGGTCGTTTTCGGGCAGGGTTTCGACTTCGTGGAAGGCGTGGCCGAGGTCGAGGGCGGGGCCGTCGGCGCCGGGTTGGTGCCAGCCGTAGGCGGTGAGGACGGCTTGGTCGAGATCGTAGTGGAGGGCGCGGAGCTGGAGGATGCCTTCGCGGGCTTCGTCGAGGGAGAGGCTGCCGGCGATGTCGCGGTGCTCGTCTGGGACCTCGGCCGCCCAGTCGCTCATTTTCGCCCGCTTCTCGAAGAGTTTGCCGAGGCGTTCGTCGAGACCCGGGGCGTGGAAGAGGTTGTAGAGGTCGGTGAGTCCCAGCCAGAGGCGGAGCATGAGATCGCTGCGGTGCTCGTGGTAGCGCTCGCCGATAGCGGCTAGGTCCGGGTTCGCTTGCTGCCACTGCCTGGCGGGAAAGGCGAAGTTTTGGAAACAATCCGTGGGTGAGTATCTAAGCCGTGTTTCTAATGAGCCGCTGTATTTTCGTGCCCATTGTTCGTGAATGGTGCTTTGAATCACGGCAAAGTCTTCCCATTTCCCTGAGGCAAAGACATAGCACGCATCAGTAAAGACCCGGCCTGTTGGGCAAGCAGAGAAACTCAAATACTTGGTAGTTCTTGCTGCTGCAAAACAGCGTTCGAGGGGACGGATTGAAGCATAAAGCTCAGGACGTGGTCGCCAAAATTGCCACCAGTTTGGGCGTTCCTTGATGTTTACCTCTGGGAAAATTGTCGATTCGAGATGTTGAAAAGCCCCCTTGTATTTGCGAGCCTTCTCTTCGTTCCACGATAGGAAGTTGATGATTTTACGTCCCGGCTCTTGAGATGGGCTGCTGTTCAGCTCCTGACCATTGATTACGGGAAAAACTACTTCGCTTGAATGTGGATCCTCAGCGGTGAGGGATGCCGCCTGCTCATGTGATAGTATGAAGCCGTCACCCAGAAATATTGAACCCTGGAACATTCGCCGTTCGTTTGCCCTCAATGAACTTGCGGTGCCGATGTCTCGATAGTCCTCAAACATCGTGCTGATGTGATCGACTTTCCTACCATCAAGTTCCCGGATACCCTTCCATTCCCCTTTGCGGCCTGCCAAAAGCGAAACGTAAAGATTTGCTTCGCCGGGCCAGCGGACCCCGGAGCTGACGAAAATCAGCTCACAAGAACGGGCTGCAATTTGGTCCAGTCCATCAGCCCGAACATCGCCATCCTTGATGGAGTTTGTGGTGATGATGGCAAAGAACCCGTCCTTTCGGATAAGTTCAAAGAGCCGTTGGATAAAGAAAACGATGAGGTCACTTATGCCTGCTGGAGAAAATCCCCACTGAACCCATTCGCAAAAACTGTCGCCGTAGGATGAGCGAATCCCGCCTCTGCCGAGGTAGGGTGGATTTCCAAGAATGCAGTCAAACCCGCCATTTGCCACGATCTCGGGGAACTCAAGAAACCAGTGGAAGAATCCCTTCCGACCCGCAATCGCCCAAGCAGAGGCCGTGGCCTGCCCCTGCGGCGTTTGCCCGGCGAGGTAGGCGCGATAGGCAGCATCGGTAATCAGGCAATCCTTGTTCCCGGCCGTTTTCGGCTGATAGAACTGGGCGATAGGGATCGCGGCGATCTGGCGCAGCTGATAGGCATCCTGCCGGTCGGTGGCGTCGAACTGCCGCTTCTTCGCGGCAATCTCGGCGGGGGTGTGTTCGGGAAGGGCAGAGAGTTCACGCACCCGGGCAAGGACGGCGTCGAGCTTCCCTTGCAACTCGGAGGAGAGCTTCAGCTTCTTCTGGCCGCTGACGTGTTCTTTGCGCTCGACCTTGTTCCGCTTGCGGAGGGCGGCGGCGAGGTCCTTGTCGTCTCCGGGGAGAGTTTTGAAGGCCTCGTCGGGCACGCCCTTTTCGAGTTCGTCCTGGGTGACGAAGCCGACGATGGCGTTGCCGCACTTGATGTGGTGATCGAGGAAACCGAGCGGCTCGCCGGGGACGTGGGCCTCGAGCCAGAGGGCGACCTTGCAAAGCTCGACGGCGAGGGGATTGAGATCGACTCCGTAGATGCAGTGGCGGATGACGTCTCGGGTGGCCTCGCGGAGGGCCACGGGGCTGGGTTGGTCGTCCCCGGTTCTGACGATGGCGAGGGCCATGCCGACGCGGCGGGCGGCGGCGAGGAGGATGTGGCCAGAGCCGCAGGCAATATCCGCGATGCGGAGGGCGAGGAGGGCGGCGGCTGGATCGGGATCCTTGAGTCTCTCCGCGATGAGATGGTCGAGGGAGTGCTTCAGGAGCGGCTGGACGAGGACATCCTCGGTGTAGTGGGAGCCGGTGGCGGAGCGTTCGTCCCCCTGGGTAAAGGCGAAGTGCCATTTGCCATCGATGAGGGTGACACGGGGCTCGAACTCGAGCAGGCCCTGATAGACGGAGCCGAACTCCTCGACGTTGAGGGCGCCGTAGTTCACCCGCATGAGTTGTTTCGTCACCGGATTGGTGAAGAGGGTGAGCTGACGGAGGGCTCCGAGGAAGGTGGCGTTGTCGAGCGAGCAATCCTCCAACACCCCGAGGGAGCCGGAGCCAAAGAGGTCGCCGCCGAGCGGGGCGACGCCGAGTTTCAGACCCCGGCCCGATTCATCGACGAGGCGAAAGAGGGCGACTAGGGCGAGCCAGGCATCGTGGTGGCGGGCATCGGCGAAGTGGGGCTTTTCGGAAAGACGGCGGAGACGGGCGAGGGAATAACCGAGGTCGTAGATCTCGCGGAGACGCGCGGCGGTGCCGGGGACGTGGACGAGACCACGCTCCTCGATGACCATGAGGAAGAGGAGCCGGTAGATGAGGCGCAGGAGATGGGCGTAGTAGTCGCCGGCAAAACGTCCGTGGGGGTCGTTGGCGGCGAGCTCGCGGAGCCGTTCATTGGCCTGGTGGGCGAGGAATCCGTTGGCGAGATTCAGGATGACGCTGTGGACCGCCTTGCTGAGGCCGTCGCGGATGCGGGAGCCGGAGTCGAGGGAATCCTGGTGGTAGATCTCGATAGGGGCCTCGGCCACCGCGTCCTGTCGCACGGGGAGACGGGAGGCGTGGAGGAGACGGTAGAGCAGGGCGAAGTCGGCGTAGAGTTCGTCGGTGAAGATGCGCTCGAGGTCGAACTCGATGAAGGTGAGTTTGACGAGGCGGGAGGAGTCGCGGAGGAGGCGGAGGAGACGTCCATTGCTGACAATGCCGTAGAGGTGCTCGGTGAGGTTGAGGTATTCCTGGACGAGCCCGTGGGGCGACATGCGCGGGGCGTTGGGCACTGTGCTGCGCCGGTCTAGCGACTCGTGCCAGCCGAGGAGGTGGACGGGGAGATGGTCGCGGACGGCGTCGCGGTGGGAGATGCGGTAGGTTTTGCCCTGGATGGTTTCGGAGTCGGCGAGGCTGAGCTGGTAGCCGAGCAAGCCGAGGAGGGGAACCATCCACTGGTTGCGAGTCTCGGTGGTGCCGGTGGCTCCCTCGCGGAGGCGCCCGATCTTCACCTGATAGGCGGCCCAGTAGGCGCGGGCGGCGGCCCAGGCATCGGCGATCTCGTCCTTGACCTTCGATGTGGGATCGAGGCCGAAATCCTTGG
>CALDKL010000836.1 GCA_937898895.1 uncultured Verrucomicrobiae bacterium
CGGAATCGACCTGCATATCATCGCAAAAGAAATGAACATCCTTCACGCTCTCCGCCGTCACCCCGGGGATCATCGCAGTCAGGTCGATCCGATTGGCAGCGGCGAGACGGGCCTCAAAACGCCACGCTGCCGGGGCGGATTTCGGGGCCGCCTCGCGAGCGGCGGCAAACTCGGCCGCCAGCGCCTTGTCCACCGGCGGCTCGCTCCCTGCCGCAGCCACGGGGATACTGAGAACGAGATCGGCAAGCCCGGGATTGCACACCAGCGCACAGGCCATCCAGGAGGCCCTCGCGGACACGGTGATTGTTTTCGTCGAGAGTGTTGCCGGGGGCGTGATTTCCGTGAGCAGCAGCGATGGCTTCTCGAGCCCCTGGGCCGTGAGTCCAGCCATGGGAACACACTCAGGTGGCGGCCAGAGAATGGGACCGGCGGAAAACCCCTCTGGAAGAGTCCAGTCAATGCGGGTTGCGACACCGACAATACCGGGGCCTCGCCAATAGGTGTGGTGCTCCGGCAGCGGATCGAGACGAAGGCCCACGGTGAAGGGCTTTCCCGGAAGGATCGCCGACACATCGGTGACCAGTTGCACCCTTTGGATGCCCGTCCGCGTCAAGGATTCCGACTCGAGGGCAACGAGAGCGTGCTGGAACCCTCCCGCAAGGAAAATCGCGAAAATCAATGCCCTGTTCTGCTTCATCGCGGCCAACGATGCCGGAATCGCAAAGACTCTCAAACGCTTTTTGCGCAGGTTCTCCGATTCATCCGCCCACCATGGCCTGTTTTCCCCCCTTGGCTTCCCCCGCCTTCGAGAAGGTGACGCCGACGGTTTTGGAAACGCCGAATTCCTCCATCGAAACGCCATACATCACATCGGCCCGAGACATCGTCCGCTTCGAGTGCGTCACGATGACAAACTGGCTGCTCCCGATGAATCGGTCGAGAACGCGGAGAAAGCGGGCGATATTGGATTCGTCGAGGGGCGCATCGAGTTCGTCGAGTACACAGAAGGGCGAAGGTTTCACCATGTAGATGCCGAAGAGGAGGGCCACTGCGGTCATGGATCGTTCCCCGCCCGAGAGCAGGCTGATGGACTGCAGTTTCTTCCCCGGTGGTTTCGCGATAATGTCGATACCACACTCGAGCGGATCGTTGTCGTCGAGCAGGACCAGGTCTGCCTTCGCCTTTTCTCCAAAGAGTTCCCGGAACATGTCGCGGAAATTCTTGCGGATCTGCTCGAAGGTCTCGGAAAACATCTTGCGAGTGTCCCGATTGATGCGCGCAATCATGCGGAGCAGTTCCTCTTTCGAATTCTCCAGATCGGCGAGTTGTTGCACATTGAACTTGTAGTGTTCCTCGAGTTCATCGAACTCCTCGATCGCGTCGATGTTCACCGGACCCATCGAATCGAGCTTGGTGCGGAGTTGCACGACGACTTCTTCGACAAAATCCCAATCGGGCTCCGCAGGATCTTCGAGGATGGGCGGGGCCGCATCGTCCGTCTCTTCGCTCCCACTCAGAATCTCGGCACCCTCGGCGCCCCCATCGTCTCCCGGAATCGTATCTCCAGCACCGGGGCCATCCGCCGCAGGCGGGTTCGGGACGGGTTCTTCCTCGAATCCCGAATCGCCCTCCCCATAGGCACGGAGCCGCGTAGCCCCATTCTTGCGACGTTCCTCTATCGCCAACAAGAGCGCATGGCTGTCGGGTTCGAAAAACTCGAGTTCGGTGCGATAGCGGTCGCGGCAATTCCGTTCGATGTTTTCGAGGGAAAGATCGATTTGCGCGACTTTCACCTCCTCCTTTCCTCGCTGCGAGGCAACCTGCTGCACGTCTCGGCGCATCCGGGTCAATTCACTCTCTCCCGCTTCAATGCGGGTCGAATACCCTTCGCGCTCGGTGCGGATCACGTCGCGTTCCGTCGCCGCGGCGGTCGCCTCCGCCTCCCAATCGCGAATACGCTCCTGCAACGCCGCTGTCTCGATGGCGGCACTCTCGATGCGCTCGCGATAGTTCACGATCTCGCCACTGCGGCGCTCGAAAAGCTCCACCAACTCCGCGAGGCGGGCCAGCAGAGGTTCACGCTGCTCCTCGAACTTCTCGCGGGTTCCGTGTTCGACGGCAAGCTGAGTGCGGGCAGCCGTGACGAGTTCGGTGAGTTCCTCCTCGCGCACCCGAGCGGCGGAGAGTGTGTCAGAGGTCGCCGCCGTATCGCTGTCCAGCTCTGCGATGCGCTCGATGGCCCCCTCGCGCTCGGTGCGCCGGGCTTCCAACTCGGTGCGCAGGCGAGCCGCCCGTTCCTCCACCTCGCGATGCTCCCACTCGAGACTCTCGATGCGATTGCGGAACTGATTCAGATCTCTTTCGACAAGGGCGAGTTTGCCTTCGAGGGTCGAGGAGGCGACTCGCTTCTTTTGGAGCCGTTCCCGAGCTTCCTGGAGTTGGTCTTCGAATTCATCGACGCGGCGGTTCAATTCGTCGCGACGCACCTGCCGCGAGCCCACCTCCTCATCGAGCGCCTCGACGACCTCGCGCAGCTCCCGAACCTCCGTTCGCATTCTCAGGACGGACACAGAGACCCCTCCGCTGCGCCCTCCGTGAATGACGCCCTCGCCCGTGACAAACTCGCCGGTGAGCGTCGCCATGGCGAACGAATTGCCTTCCTCGCGCATTCGGAGTGCGGTGGGGAGATCCTCGACGAGGAGCACGCCTTCAAGCAGTTTCGCAACGAGTGCCTCGACCGATGCCTTCGCCCGGACACGATCCGCAGCCCATCCGAGCGATCCGAGAGGAGCCCGCCCCTTCGGTGCCGTCGAAGCCGCGTTGAGGTGGCACTCGGCAATCACCGAAGCCTTTCCAAGATTGCCCTCGCGCAGCGTGCGAATGATCTGTTCGGCCACCTCCACGTCCGAGACAATCACGGTTTGCAGACGCCGACCGAGAGCGGCTTCGATCGCGTCGGCGAATCTTGTCTCGACCTCGATCTGATTCGCGAGCGGAGATCCGACCCGCTCTCCGTAGAAGCCAGGATCATCGAGCCCCTTGAGCACCTCCTGCGTGCCCTTTTCAAACCCCTCCCCTTCGTCGATGAGCTGTTCGAGGACCTCGAGACGAGAACGCTTTTCCGCACGCAGTTTGTGGAGCGAGGAAAGATCTTCCTGGAGATCGGCTGCAGAGCGTTTCGCACGGTGATACCTCTGTTCCAGTTCGACAAGATTCTCCTCGTATCCCTCGATGGCGAGATGGTGCCCGGCGATCCGGTCCTTGAATTCCGCCGCATCGCCCTTGCGGGCTTCTTCCTCGGAGCGGAGTCGAGCAATCTCTTCGGCGAGCCGGGCGGACCGCAGCGTATCCGACTCGGCCTGGCGCTCATTGGTTTCCAGGTTTGCCTCGAGGCTGGCGACCCGGCTCCTGAGCCCGCTGCGCTCCTCTTCGATCTGACGGAGACGCAGGTTGAGTTCGTCGCGAGCGACGCGAGCCGAACGGGTATCTCTTTCGAGCGACTCCACCTTTGCCTGTTCGTCGGCAATCCGTCCGGTGACCGCCTCGAGCTGACGATTCGCATTTTCGAGGTCCGCCTCCTGCCGAACACGGCGTTCGGTCGCCTGCGCGATCTCCTCCTCGGCCTTGCGGATGAGAATGGAATGTTCGTGGGTGCGCTCGCCATTGAATTCGATCCGGTTGGTCGCACCGGCAATCTCGTTTTCGAGTCGCGCGTGGAGAGCCTGCAGTTCGGAGAGGCGGCGTTCGATCTCCTGGTATTCGACCCGGGCCGCCGCCATCTCCGCCTGACGTTTCTCGATGGCATCCTCGAGTTCTTCCTGACGAAGCAACAACTGCCGAATCGAAGTCGTGAGTTCAGACTTCTCGGCGCGGATCTCGCGCCACTTCTTATGGCCGAGGTGCAGCTCGAGCGTGCGCACGTCGTCGAAGAGGGACTGGTAGCGTTTTGCCTTCGATGCCTGCCGCGAGAGCGATCGAATCTGCCGCTCGTTCTCGGCGATGACGTCGCGGATCCGGACCAGATTGGCCTCGGTGTAATCCAGCTTTCGCAAAGCCTCCTTCTTCTGCGTCTTGTATTTCGTGATCCCGGCCGCTTCCTCGAAGACAGCACGTCGGTCCTCGGGCTTCGAACTGAGCAGCATGTCGATCTTGCCCTGCTCCATGATCGAATAGCTCGTGCGACCGATTCCGGTACCCATGAGCAGATTCTGAATATCCTTGAGGCGGCAGGGCTGCTTGTTGATGAGGTATTCCCCCTTGCCGTCCCGAAAAACCCGCCGCCCCAGGGAAACTTCGTCGTAGTCCGTCTCGAGAATGCCGGAGCATCCCGAGAGCGTCAGGGTCACCTCGGCCATGCCGAGCGGGGAGCGTTTGTCGGTGCCGTTGAAAATCACATCCGACATCTCCCCGCCGCGCAGTGCCTTTGCCGAGGTCTCCCCGAGCACCCAGCGCATCGAATCCACGATGTTCGACTTGCCGCACCCGTTCGGTCCGACAATGCCTGTGACGCCCTCGTGGAATTCGAGCTTGGTCTTGTCAGCAAAGGATTTGAATCCGTGAATCTCCAACGATTTCAGGCGCATGACGGCAGGTCAGGTGGGTGGAATCTCGATCTCAAATTCAAGAAATCAATTCTCACAAATGATAAACACTCCCTTATATTGAGGCGAAGCTCTCCGCTGTCGAGAAAAATTTTCTCCCAGACCCCTCGATTTTTCCGTCATCCCCCCATTTCAACGCCGATCCCCCCACCAAATTTGCGAATATTTTGAAACTCGCGTCGAAAACTCGACAAATCGCGCAAAAAAGATTTGCAGGGAACGGTTGAAGTGTTAGGTTTTTTCAGTCGGTGATCCTTAGGGATTTACCTGACTTCTGGCTCTGGATGTGGAAATACGACCCTCCGCGGGACAGAGCGAATCCAATTTTTTGTGCGGAACGGGGCGGCCCGGCGCAGCGAGCGAAAGTTCGAGTGCCGGGCCGTTTTGCTTGTGCTGCCTAGCCCGTTTTTCTCATACCCCTTCTGCTGCGACTGGCTGCGGCCT
>CALDKL010000837.1 GCA_937898895.1 uncultured Verrucomicrobiae bacterium
AAGTCCATGCGACACCATTTCCCGGAGAGAAATACCTGTCCGGATGTCCCTCAGCAAACCCCATTTGAGCGAACGCCGGACGGCTTTGGCTTGAAGACGAGGAGACGAAGCCCGTTGAGACAGACGAGGACCGTGCTCCCCTCATGGCCGACAACCCCCAGGGGCAGGGGCAAATTGATCCCGAAGGCGGCGACCAGCAGAACAAGGATGACGCCAGTGGCAAAAATCAAATTCTGCCAAAGAATCTGCCGGGACTGGCGGGCGATGCCAATCAAGAGCGGAATATTTTCGAGCCGGTCACCCATCAGAACAACGTCGGCGGTTTCCATGGCGATGTCGGTTCCCGCCGCTCCCATGGCGACTCCGATGTCGGCGACCGCCAGCGCGGGGGCATCGTTGACTCCGTCTCCGATCATCATCACACGCCCCTGTTTTTTCAGTTCGCGGAGAGCCTGGACCTTTCCTTCGGGCAGCAATTCCGCGCCCACCTCATCGACGCCCGCCTCCTCGCCGATCGCGTGGGCGACGGCGGACTGGTCGCCGGTCAACATCACGATTTTTTGCACGCCGAGTCTGCGCAGGTCGTCGGAAATCAACCGGGCTTCGGGACGGAGGGTGTCCGCCAGGGCCAGCACAGCCAGGGCGGTCACCTCGCCTCCCGCGCACTTGCCCACCCACACGCAGGTTTTTCCCCGTCGGGCAAGTTGTGCCGATCGCACTCCGATCGCATCCATTCCGACGGCGCCGCGTTCGCGGAAAAATCGTTCGCTCCCGACAATCAGCCGCACCCCGTGGACGGTCGCCTCTGCTCCCTTGCCGGAGGTTGATTGAAAGTCCCCCGTTTCCGGCAGGAGCAGATTCCGGGCGGCGGCACTTCGAACAATCGCCGACGCCAGCGGATGCTCGGACTTGGACTCCAGCGCGGCGACCGAAGCCAGAAGGCGGGCGGGACCGGACGGCAACGGGGCTTCCATCGAGTGGACGGAATCCCCATCCACGATTTCTGTCACGACCG
This sequence comes from uncultured Verrucomicrobiae bacterium, assembly GCA_937898895.1. Taxonomy (GTDB): domain Bacteria; phylum Verrucomicrobiota; class Verrucomicrobiia; order Verrucomicrobiales; family DEV007; genus Arctic95D-9. The sequence continues at coordinate 1,016 of CALDKL010000837.1, forward strand.
GACGCCCAAAGGTCAGGGTGCCGGTCTTGTCGAAGGCGACGATGGTTGTTCGTGCGGCGTGTTCGAGGTGCGAGCCGCCCTTGATCAGTATCCCCCGGCGGGCAGCCCCCCCGATGGCGGAAAGGACAGTGGCCGGCGTGCTGATCACGAGAGCACACGGGGAGGCCACCACCATCACCGTCATGGCCCGGTAGAAGGCTTCCGCGAACGGTTGCTGCCAAACAAGCCAGGGCACAAACCAGACGGCCGCCGTGAAGGCGATCACGCCGTCCGCGTAGTATTGCTCGGCCTGCTCCAAAAATCGCTGGGTGTGGGATTTTTCGGCCTGGGCCTCCTCGACCAGCTTCACCATGCGGGCCAGGGTCGAATCCTCGGCGCGCTTCGTAACAAAAATCTCCAGTCCTCCGCTCTGGTTGAGAGTGCCGGCAAAAAGTGGCGCCCCGACGGTTTTTGAGACGGGCAGGGACTCGCCAGTGAGACTCGACTCGTCAATGGTGCTCCGCCCTTCAAGGATTCGTCCATCCACCGGAATGAGTTCCCCCGGACGCACGATGACCGTGTCGCCAACCTGCAACTCCCCCACCCGCACGAGTTCCCCCACCCCCTCACGCTTTCGCAGGGCCTTGTCCGGCCGAAGTTTCAGGAGGGAGTGGATCGCCTTCTGCGTGCGCTGCAGGGCGTAGGACTGGAGCACGTTGGAGAGCGAAAAAAGAAACAACAACAGGGCGCCTTCGAACGGCTGGCCGACAATTCCGGCACCGAGTGCCGCCAGCACCATCAGGACATCCACATCCAGAACCTTCTCCCGAAGCGAGGCAATCGCGGAGCGAACTCCCCGTTGCCCGCAGAAAAAGTAGGCCGCCGCATAGAAGATACCCGTCCCGACCGCACCCAACCCAAGCGTGTTGTGCGCGATCAGTGCCGCTATCAAAAACAAAAATCCAAGCCCGCAGGAAATCTCCTCGTTCCACTCTCCACGGCGGACATTCTGCCAGACATTTCGCTCCTCCAGATCAGGAGCCTCATACGGGCGCACCTTCGCACCGGCCCCTCGAATCCCCTCCAAAATCTCCGGCTCACTGGAAATCCCATCGTCAAATGTCAGACAAAGAATTTTCCCCAAATATGTGGCGGTCGCCTTCCGGACTCCGGGAATTTTTTCCACCTTGCGCTCGAGACGAATGGCACAGGTCTCGCAAGCTTCGCCATCGAGTCGGAGGGTGCGCTTTTGCAGGGCGGGGGGCGGCACATGACTTTCCGCAATCTGCCGCAGCTGGTCCTCGCTCAGTTTTCCAGGGTCGTATTCGATCTGAAACGCCGATCTGCCGGGCAATGGCTTCACGCCGAGCACCCCTCCGTGTCCGGCCAGTGATTCTGCGGCCTGTTTGAGATCTTCGTTCATCCCCCCGCCGAGTCTGAACGTTTCCGCACCCACCTCAAGCCAACATCTCTCAGAATGGACGCCTCTCCAATAAGTGCAAAAACGGGATGCCCTGCGCCAAAGGCGCATGATTCAATAGCCCAGTCCGAAGGGCTGGGTTA
>CALDKL010000838.1 GCA_937898895.1 uncultured Verrucomicrobiae bacterium
AATTGGATCCGGACAACGCCGAGTTGAAAACGCGGCTCGAAGGAGCCGGAAAGTGACCGCCGTCGGCCGTGACGCGGGCGTTCGCGCCTCGCGTCACTTTCCCCGGCGCAGTGGTCGGCCTGACCTTTCCCCCGTGTATTCGCCGCGGTGGATGGCAAGAACTCCGTTGACGATCACCTCCGAAAATCCGGTCGAATACTGATGGGGAGCCGCATAGGTCGCCGGATCAGACACCTTCTCCGGATCGAAGATTACGAGATCCGCAGCGGCCCCCGGCACGATCCGCCCCCGATCCTTCCATCCGAAGGTATCGGCCGGAAGGGAGGTCATCCGGCGAATGGCTTCCTCCAGCGTCAGCACGCCGAGTTCCCTGACATAACGGCCCAGAATGCGGGCATTGTTCCCGTAACTGCGTGGATGGGGCATGTCTTGACCCAGCACACGTGGCCCTCCGTCGCTGGCGATCATCGTGGCCGGATGCTTCAGAAAGCGCACCAGATCTTCCTCGTTCATCCCGTGAAAGACCGCCCCGGCCCCACCCCGTCGTTCCAGATCGAGGATGACTTCGATCTGGTCATCGAGAGTATCGGAACCGCGCAGAATCTTCGCAACCTCGGGGATCGATTTGCCGTTCAATGAGGGATCCTCCGCGAATTTGGCGATCACCGCATAGGCATAGTCCTCGCGCCCGATCCCCTTGAGCATCTGCCTCATCGACGCCCGAATTGCGGCCTTTTTCTCGGGGTCGTCGAGCCGTTTGACAAAATCCGCTCGGGTGCCCTCGAGGGCACTGTCGGGAAGCGTCTGCCTCAAGCCGGTGCTCGAAGCCGTGTAGGCGTATTGGTCATGGGTGATTCGCAGGCCCTCCGCTCGTGCGCCGTCGAGTTTCGCAAGGACCTGCTCAGCTTGCCCCCAGGCCGTCGGACCCGTCAGCTTCAGATGGGACAATTGGGCGGGGATCTTCGCCTCGCGCGCGATCCGGAGGAGTTCGTCAACGGCTTCGAAAATCCGGGTGTTTTCATGTCGCATGTGACTGACATAGATCCCTCCGTGAGCGGCAGCGATTTTGGCCAGTTCGACGATTTCCTCAGTCCTGGCAAAGGAACCTGGCACGTAGATCAACCCGGTGCTCAAGCCCACCGCCCCCTCCTCCATCGCCGATGCCACGAGTTGCTTCATCGTTGCAAGCTCCCGAGGGGTGGGCGGGCGGAGGAAGCGTCCTCCCATCCCCGCCTCTCGCACGGTGTTGTGCCCAATCAGACTCGCCACGTTCAGAGTCGTCCCGACCGTCTCAATTTCCTTGAAAAAGGCGGCAAGATCCCTCGGTGACTTGCCGCAATTCCCGGTGATGATCGTCGTCACTCCCATCCGCAGAAAATTCTCCGCAATGGGGATGTCCGAGAGGTTCTCCGAATGGGTATGCACATCGATAAATCCCGGCGCGAGGACTTTTCCCTCCGCGTCGAGGAGAACCTCCGCCGTTCCCGTCACGGTCCCCACGGCAGAAATACGCCCCTCTTTGACCGCGACGGCTCCGTTGACGAGTGCCCCTCCGCTCCCGTCTGCGATGCGCGCATTCCGGATGATCAGGTCGTAGTCGGCGGCAAAGAGAGGGCCGACCGTCAGCACCGGGAGGAGAAACAGGAGGAGGCGCATGAACCCGAACTTCACCTCAACTGCCTCACCTTGGCAAGTGCGGCCACGAAATCTCCCCGTCTTTTCAAAAACGGACATCCTACTTGCCAACCTCGCTCGAACCGATTCATTCTCCCGGCATGACCCCGCAGCGGCTTCTCTTTCTTTCTCTTTGGCTCTTCGCGACCGGATTGTCGACCGGCGCGCCCGGGCGGAACTGCGGGAACGA
>CALDKL010000839.1 GCA_937898895.1 uncultured Verrucomicrobiae bacterium
GGTGAGAATTTCCTGATAACCGGTCATCGACGTGTTGAAACATGCCTCGCCGGTATGTGTGGTCGCGGCCCCGAACCCGGTGCCGTGGTAGACCGTCCCGTCCTCGAGTGCGAGGATCGCCTTGTTCCGTTCTCTGCCCATGAAGGAAGCGGCCCCCTGGAAAACGGGCCTTGGGAGCATGGCAGAAAAGGCGGGGGTTTCAAATGGTTTGTCGGAGGGGTCCACCCGCTCTCGCCTTCGCTCTGCGGGGGGGTTACTCGAGGATCCTCTCCAGCAGCTCCGGTTCCGGGAGTTCGCAGAAATCGCCCTTCCGGGAAATCCAGTAGCGATTCCTCGCGACGAAGGAATACAGACCGTCGCGGAGGCATTGTGGCAGGAGACGCCCGAATAGCAGCAACCGCCACGGCCCACCGAGAGCCCGGGCCAACTCCAGGACGGCCTCTCCGCGAAGAAACGACGCGCCATCCTCCTCGCGAAGGATCACCATGGAGCCGCCCTCCGGATCCGCCTGGGCAGAGAAGCCCTTCTCCCGCGAAAGGGTGCCCTGAAGCGGAGCGAAGCGAATCCGGCCGCGGCGGTCGGCGCGGAAGATCCGTCGAACCCCCGCAGAGCAGAAGGCGCAGTCACCGTCGAAAAAGAGGATCCATCCCATGAGCATTGGCTACCCGGTCAAGGTCAACAAGGCAATGTCCACCGCCGGGAGAGGAAGTAAAGCACGGGCCGCAGGATGGTCGCGGGAAACTCGCGTATGGCTGTTTCCGAGTGATTCGTATCGGTCCACCCCCCGATAGGAAGCACCTTGCCAATGAAAATCGGGCTTTTCTCCGGGCCGGGTCGGGGCCATGGTACCCTTCGTTCCGTTCCCTTCCGTTTCCATGCCTCTCGCACTCCGTTCCTCCGCCATTGACCGCCTTCGCCTCGCCTCGATACTCGACGGTATCTCCTATCTCACCCTCCTCGGCATCGCCATGCCACTGAAATACTTCGCGGACCTGCCTCTCGCCGTTCGCATTGTCGGATCGATCCACGGTTTCCTCTTTCTCTCCCTCTGCGCCTGTCTCCTCGAAGTGTTGCGGAAACGACGGCTTTCCTTCGGCGGATGTGTCACTGTTTTTCTTTGCGCCCTTCTCCCCTTCGCTCCGTTTTTCCTCGACCGGAAACTGAAGGCGCTCGGCGAGAAGGCGCTCGGCGAGAAGGCGCTCGGCGAGAACGCGCTCGGCGAGAACGCGCTCGGCGAGGTTTCTCATTCCGCACAGAATCCATGAACCTTCCTCTCGCCACGCTCGCCCTGTTTCTCGGCACCTCCCTTTCCGCCCAGGATCGAATCACGGCCCGCGGCGAGCTGCCTCCCCTGCCCCAAGGTGCCTTCACCGTCGTCGTCATTCCCGACACCCAGGGCTACACGGGGCGCGGATGCAAGGGCAAACTCGCCTCGGATGCCCCCGTCGCGAATGCGAATCTGGATGCGCAGGTCGATTGGATTCTGGCCAATCTGCAAAAGGAAAATATCGTCTTCGTCACCCATGTCGGCGACATTGTCGAGGACAACCGCCCCGAGGAATGGGCCGTGGCGAAGCAACATCTCGACCGTCTTCGCGGAGCCGTTCCCTTCAGTCTTACGGTGGGAAATCACGACATGGAGGCCGACGGCGACGCACGACTTTTCCAGGAATCGTTTCCCGCCGCGAGCTTCGCGAAGGAGCCCTGGTATGTCGGATCCTACACCCATGATCGACCGGATCAGCATGTCTCGGCAAACAACGTCAACAGTGCCCAACGGTTCTCTGCGAGCGGAGTGGCCTTCCTCCACCTCAGTCTCGAATGCAACGCTCCCGACGACGTGCTCGCCTGGGCAGGGAAACTCATGCGTGACCATGCCG
>CALDKL010000840.1 GCA_937898895.1 uncultured Verrucomicrobiae bacterium
GCCGGACTCGCGATGGATCATGCGGTTCGCCGGAGTGCCTCCGATCGATTCGGGCCGTACCGTGAGAACCAGATCGGGCGAGATTTCATAGAGCTTGTCCGAGGATCCCTTCGGCATGTGGGGTGCGTAGGTCATCGCCCAGAGCTTGCCCGCCCACGGAACAACCGCCCCGGTGCCGCATTCAGCCTCGTTGTTGAAAAAAGCAAGGTGGGGATAGATCCCACTCCATTCTTCTGCCGCAAGGAGCGGCAGGGACGAGAAGCCAAGGAGGAGGGGAGCAATCTGGCGGAGGGGCAGGATGTTCATGAGCAAAGAACTTGTCGGTGAAGGGGGGTGAGTACCATCCAAATCGGGCGCGATCCACGCAATCAAACCCAAAAACCCCTGCCGCCAAGCTCCGGGATTCCGCAATCGTCCCGATCTGGCGTGACTCCGATCCAAGGAATCGAGACATTTGCTTGACCTGGGAATCCATTGATTTATATTTTTCATAAGTTGATGAATTTTCCATTCCAGAAGCTGAATGGAATGCTGCGAATCGTGGTCCTACTCAGTTTTTCCTGGGCATGGCATCGGATCAATCCGGCATTCTCGGCGGAGGATGCCTCTTTCGGAGAGTTGGCCAAGTCCTACTTCGAAAAGGCGATCGCTTCGGCGAAAGGTCTTGTCTCCGGCAAAGAAAGTGCCGGGGAGGCGGAGACTCCTGCCGTTGACTCGGAGGAAGTCGCTCTGGAGCGGGCCGTGAAGGCAGCCACAGCCGAAATCTTTCACAAGGAAGGCACGCAATACTTCACTCAGTCCCGCTGGGGAGCGGAACCAACTCCCTACGAGGTGACGGGCCTCGAACTGGTTTATCTTGGCGACGCGACGATGACGGCGGGAGACAAGGCCACGGGCATTGATCGGCGAGTCACCTATGAATTCCGAGCGGCCCAACACCGCCGTTTTCACCCGCAGACAGGGTGGGGGCGGTGGCTGAAAGGCCCCCCCCCGCACCTCGAAACGATCATGCTCGCGAGGGAGAACGGCGTCTGGAAAGTCACCAGCTCGCCCCTCTGGGCCTATTCGGTCAAGTGATTCCCGCCGCTGTCGTCGGAGCGATTCGAATCTCGACACTCCTGGCCGGAATCGCATAACTTTCGTCCGTGTCCGACAAGCGGCGCAGCGCCCCCCGTGTCATTGTCAGTCACCGCGTTTTTCCGATTTCCCCCCATGACCACACCTCTCGCAAAACCCCGTGTCGCCATCGTCGGTCTCGGCTTTGGAGCCGAGTTCATCCCCATCTACCAACGCCACCCCGATGCAGAGTTGGCTGCGGTCTGCCAGCGCAATCCGGAATCCCTCCGGGAGATCGGAGACAAGTTCGGTGTCGTCAAACGTTTCACCGAATACGGCGATCTCCTCGCCGACCCTGACATTGACGCCATTCACATCAACACCCCCATCCCGAATCACGCCGAACACACCCTCGCCGCCCTGCGTGCCGGAAAACATGTCGCCTGCACCGTACCCATGGCGACCTCGGTCGAAGACTGCAAGGCCATCGTGGACCTCTGTCGCGAAACCGGCCTGAAGTACATGATGATGGAAACCGTCGTCTACGCCCGCGAGTTCCTCTACATGAAGGAACTCTATGACAAGGGAGATCTCGGCAAGCTTCAGTTCCTCAAAGCGAGCCACCAGCAGGACATGGACGGCTGGCCGGGCTACTGGCCCGGACTGCCCCCGATGCACTACGCGACCCACTGCGTCGGCCCCGTCCTCGGACTCGCCCGCAGCGAGGCCGAGTATGTGAGCTGTTTCCCCAGCGGCACGATCCGTGAGGAGATGCACTCGTGCTACGGATCGCCCTTCGCCGTCGAAACGACGCACATCAAGTTCGCAAAGAGCGATCTCAGTGCCCAGGTCTACCGCTCTCTCTTCGACGTCGCGAGACAATACCGGGAAAGCTTCGAGGTCTACGGATCGAAGAAGTCTGTCGAATGGCCTCTCGTCGAGCACGAACCGCTCGTCGTCCACACCGCCAAACGGCCCGAACCGGAGATCCCCGAGCGTATCACCTGCCCGGACTACGGCCATCGCCTGCCCGAGGAAATCGCTCCTTTCACCCGTGGCGGAGTGTACGGTGGCGAGCATGGCGAAGATCACCTCAGCTTCACCCAGGGGGCCGGACACGGCGGTTCCCATCCGCACCTTGTCCACCAGTTCGTGCAACTCCTGCGAGGGCAAGGCGAGGGATATCCCAATGCGGTCCAGTCGGCTAACATCACTCTTTGCGGCATCCTCGCGCACGAATCGGCCCGGAAAGGCGGGGAACTGATGCGGCTGCCGGACTGGAGCCGGACCTGAGCCACCGGGATCGCGGAGAGACTTGGCATTGCCTTTGGCGGGAGCGGGGGAACGTTTTCTGCCCCCTGAATTCAACCCTGACAAAACACCCGGCATGATGCTTCGCCTCCTCTTCTCCGTCGCGGTGCTGCTGCTTCCGTTCGCGTCGCACGCCGAATCCGCCCCGCCGAACTTCATCCTGATCTGCTGCGACGATCTCGGCTACGGCGACCTCGGTTGTTACGGATCGCCAACCATTCGGACGCCACATCTGGATCGCATGGCTGCGGAAGGAATCCGCTTCACCGATTTCTATTCGGCAGCAGAAGTTTGCTCCCCGGGTCGGGCGGCGTTGCTCACGGGACGCTATCCGATCCGCAGCGGAATGGTGCCTGGCCCCCTGGGAAAACGTGTCCTTTTTCCGCAGTCAAAGGGTGGCCTTCCCGACTCCGAAATCACCATCGCGGAAGCGCTGAGACCCAAAGGCTATACATCCGCCCATGTCGGCAAGTGGCACCTCGGCATTCACCCCGGGAGCCGCCCTCTCGACCAGGGCTTTGACCAGAGTTTCGGACTTCCCTATTCGAACGACATGGATGGACGTCCCGGGCTCCCGAAGGGCATCGCAGCCTCCCCGAATCCTCCCGCCGATGGATGGAACGTGCCTCTCCTCCGGGACGGAAACATCGTCGAACAACCCGCCGATCAGACAACCCTGACAAAACGCTATACGGAGGAAGCCCTCGCCTTTATCAAGGCCCAAACGCAGCGCGAAACACCAGGAACAAAGAAGCCATTCTTCCTTTATCTCGCCCACACCTTTCCCCATGTACCGCTGTTTTCCTCACCCAACTTCAAGGGGAAAAGTCGCGCCGGAATCTATGGGGACGCCGTCGAGGAGATCGACTGGAGCACGGGTCAGATTCTCGAGACTCTCCGCCAGACGGGCCTCGCTGAAAACACTCTTGTCCTGTTTACGAGCGACAACGGTCCCTGGCTGACGCAGGGAGAACAGGGCGGTGGTGCCGGCCCCTTCCGCGAGGGCAAGGGCTCCACCTGGGAAGGCGGCATGCGCGTTCCCGGAATTGTCTGGATGCCTGGCCGCATTGCCCCCAGGATCCATCAGAGTCCGGTCGGGACTCTCGATGTCCTGCCCACCTTCCTCGCCATGGCCGGAGCCGCCATGCCGAATGACGTCATCCTCGATGGCTCGGACCTTTCCGCCTTGCTCTTCGAAGACAAGCAGATCGCTGAACGCCCTTTCTTCTACTATCGCGGCAGCGAACTCTACGCCTGTCGACTCGGCGAGTGGAAGGTCCATTTCAAGACCCAGTCAGCCTATGGCAAGGATCCGGCAATCTCCCACGAGCCACCCCATTTGTACCATCTTGGGCACGACCTCGGCGAATCTCGCAATCTCGCTGCAGACCATCCGGAGGTGATTGCCCGAATCCGGGAAGCGGTTGCGGCGCACCGCCCCGGAATCGTTCCGGGTGTGGCTCAATTCGATTGAGCTGAAAGCGGGAAGGGCCAACCCCACCGCAGGCTCCGAAATGACGGAATCAGCGGAAAGATTGGCAGCGGATGGGTTCGCTCAAAGGTCGACCTCGGATTCCGCTGCATTCCCTTGATTTGTCGGTGTATTCAGTGCGTTCCGTTGTTCCCCATCTTCGGATTCAGGTTAACCCGCATTTCTCACACCCCTTCATCGCGAGACGCCGAGAGGAGCCGTTCCCGCAA
>CALDKL010000841.1 GCA_937898895.1 uncultured Verrucomicrobiae bacterium
GTGTACAGGATCCCCGTCACGAGCGGGCCGTCGAGTGCCTTCGCGATGCCAAAATCGATCACCTTTGGCTCGAGGATGCCGCCGTCTCCCCGGGCGACGAGGATGTTCGACGGCTTCAGGTCGCGGTGGATGATTCCCTTGAGGTGTGCGTGCGCCACGGCCCTTGCGACATCGCGCATCAGCGAGACTTTCTCCCGCAATCCCAGGCTCCGTGCGACGACGTCGATCGTGTCGCCATCGACAAGTTCCATTGCGATGTAGGGCCGTCTGTCCTCTGTCTCGCCGGCGTCGAGGATCCTGGCAATGTGAGGGTGATTCATCAGGGCGAGCGCCTGACGCTCCTGCTCAAAGCGCGCCAACAGCTCGCGGGTCGCGCATCCCTGCCGCAGCACCTTCAGTGCGACCGATCGACGGATTGGGGAGAACTGCTCGGCCTCGTAAACCTGTCCGAACCCGCCTTCGCCCAGGAGCCGTTTCAACCGATACCCCTCCACCAGAGGCAGATCCTCGCTGAGGTCGGCCTCGCTTTGTCCATCATCTTCAGCGGCACCGAATCCGAAGAGCGCAGCCTCGAGGAGACCGGCGGCTTTCTCGGCATCTCTGGGAGTCGGATCAGTCATTTTCCAAACAGGCGGATGCGGGTCACGATTTCCGCAGCATCGTGATCATGGCGCGGATCTCGGACTCGACCTGATCCTCGGACTCCACCGTCGCGGCGACATGGCGGAAAAGGAGATTGCGAAAGCGCAGGCGCAGCCGGTGAACCGCGACGCGGTAGGCACCCGGTGTCAAAACGGTGCGCGGGGCGAGGAGCGAACTCTCCGGTGCCTCCCCTGGATCGGTCAGAGCGGGTTGGAGCAGGTCGAAAAGGTCTGCCTTGCCCTGGGCTTCGTAGTCGGCTCGCAGTTCCTTCAGCACGTGGTCGAGCAGGGTCAGTGCCCAATCGCGGTCGAAAGCCTCGTCGGGCTGGGTTGCGGAAGACGAAAGGGCGATCTCCTTCCCGCCAATACGCTCCTCGTCGAGCGACACGTGAGCCGCGCCGCCGCCACGGCGTTGGGCGTTCCGGTTGCGCAAAACGTTTGCCAGAAAGTGGTTCAGTGCCGTGAGCAGGTAGGATCGCAGTCGTCCCTTTGCCGGGTCGAGCGCATCGAAATAACCTTTCTGCACCACTGTGGCGAGGAATTCCTGGGTGAGATCCTCCGCGTCGTGGGAATCGAAGCCCCGCTTTTCAATGCAGATGCGAATCGGCTTCCAATAGAGCCCCACCACTTCGCCGAGTGCTTCGCGCGAAACGGTGTCGCCACCGCGAGATCGCATGAGTCGGGTCCACGGCGTATGTGGCAACAGTCCCGTGCGGACGGAGGCTCGTCTCGGGGTGAGAGGTGGAGGATGGGACATTCAGGGGGCCATTACTCATAGCACCGGATTCCGGCGGCGACGAGTTCGGGTATCAGAATTCCGGGCTGGTTGGTTCGGGGAGAGTTTCACCGTCGAGCGATTCGGAACTTCCTTCAGAGAGGGCGGGCAGAGCCCTCGATTGGCACCGATTGGCTCCGGTCTTCCAATCCATCGGATCCAACGGGACGATCTGTTCTCTGAACTCCGAACAGAAACTCCGTGATGTGTCGGTAGGTTTCGCCGGGACGCAGGAGACTCGTGGGAAATTCCGGTCGATTCGGGGTGTCGGGATAGAACTGGGTCTCGAAACAGATTCCGCCCCATCTTGGGAAGGGGGTTCCTTTGAAGGAATTGGACGTGAACACCTGTACTCCGGGCATTGTCGTCGCCATCGCGAGAGTGCGACCAGTCGAGGGGTCCCATAGCCTGGCAAACGGGACGAGGGGATCCTTCCCGCGTGGGATGACAAAACAGTGATCGTAACCTCCCCCTTCGATGGTGGCGAGGTCCCTGCCGACGAGTTTGGCGATCCGAAAGTCGAAGGGCGTCTTCGCCACGTCGAGGAGCCGCCCGGTGGGCACTTTGTGAGGATCGATCGCGAGGACGTGATCGCAGGTCATCTCGAGGACGTGACTGCGGATGTCGCCGGATCCCGCGAGATTGAAATAGACGTGGTTGGTCAGGTTCAGATGGGTGGGTCGGTCGGTCGATCCCGCATATTCGAGACGGAGGCAATTGTCGTTTGTCAGGGAGTAAGTCACCGAGACGGCTACTTTTCCGGGATATCCCTCGTGACCATCGGGGCTGGCCAGGGAAAAGACTGCTCTGGCCGAACGGCTGTCCGCTCCGGCCACACCCGTCCAGAGTTGGCGATGGAATCCGGTGTCTCCTCCGTGGATGTGGATTCCGTCCTTGTTCACGCTCTGCAGATCGTAGCGTTTTCCATCAATGGTAAAGCCACCTCCCCCGATCCGGTTCGCAAAGCGCCCGATGACGGAACCAAGAACTCCGCCGCCGAGAGCCTCCTCGAACGAGCGATATGATAGGGTCACCTGTCCGACCCGACCCTCTTGGTCAGCCGTCTCGACGGAGACGAGGAGGGCGCCATACTCGGCGAGGACGACGCGCGTTTTCAGGTCGTTTGTCAGGGTGAAGAGACGCACCGGCCGACCATCGGGCATCGTCCCCCAGAGAGACTCGGTCACTGCCGGGGCAGCTCGTGAAGTCACGGCGCTCAGGGCGGCGAGGGTGGCCAGGAGCGGGGTTGCGAATCGGGTGATTTGCATGAGAGTGGAGATATGTCGATGCTGCCTTTTTCGATCCCCCGAGTCAATCCGGCACTGCTCTTCTCCGCCCTGCTCCTGCCAGAGGGGGTGTTCCTTTCGGCAGATGCGGCCGACTGGCCGAAATACCGGGGACCGAATCTCGACGGGATCTCGACAGAGCCGGGCCTGCGGGCGAGCGGCGAGGCCAAAATGCTCTGGAAGGCTTCGGTCGGGCTCGGCTACAGCGCACCCGTGATCGGAGGAGGCCGTGTCGTCATCAGCGGTCATGATGGGAAGGATCGAGACACGCTATTCTGCTTCGAAGAGGCCACGGGCAAGGAACTCTGGAAACATTCCTACCTTCAGCCGCTCGGCGATCTCTATTTCCAGGGAGGCACGACCGGCACGGCCGCGATTGACGGAAACCGGGTCTACCAGCTCGCCCGCGAGGGGGAACTCGTCTGCCTCGAGCTGGAGACGGGGAAACTCATTTGGCAAAAGAATCTGGCCAAGGACTTCGGCTATTCAAAACCCGACTGGGGATTCGCAGGGGCTCCCCTGGCGTGGGATGACTGGCTGTTTCTGAACGTCGGCGACTCGGGCTTATGTCTGAAAAAGGGCGACGGATCGGTGATATGGAAGTCGAAAGATGAAGTCGCCGGTTACTCGACTCCCTATCCGGTGACACGGAATGGATGGCGGCTCGTCGCCTTTTCAAACAAGCGATCCTACGTCTGTGTCGACGCGAGCAACGGCACGGAGGTATGGCGGCACAAATGGATGACTCGTTACGGAGTCAATGCCGCCGATCCCATCGTGAAGGGCGATTCCGTGTTCCTGACAAGCGGCTACGGCAAGGGAGCGACCTTGCTGGATTGGAAGGAAAAAGGGGAACTGAAGGTGATTTGGCAGAATCGCGAGATGCAGGCACAAATGAACGCGCCGGTGCTGATCGGGGGTCACCTCTATGGGGTGAGCGGCAACGAAGGCCAGGACGGAACCGGGCTGCGCTGCGTGGATTTCACAAGTGGGGAG
>CALDKL010000842.1 GCA_937898895.1 uncultured Verrucomicrobiae bacterium
ACAGTGGCGCGACAACCGCCAATTCCCGAAACGCATTTCGCCTTATCTCCCGGTTTGGGGGTGAGACATTTGCCGAAAGGAACGGGCCGAGCCGTCGTCATCCCCTCCCCGGACTCGATCAGACAGAGTCGATCCTCCGCATCGAGATGGAGGATACGGGCACCCTGCTCCCCGGTCTCGGATCGAAGCCGGACCGTCTCGAGCCCCTCGAGCGAAACTTCCTCGGGAATGACACTGACAAACCAATTTCCCTTTTCCACACAAACTCCGGGACTCACCGCTCCCCCGCTCCAAACCACCGCGATCATCGACTCGGGCTCTGCCGAGGCCGGAACCGGCACCCAGAAGAGCGCGAGAGCGGCGGAGAAAACGATCACGGACCTCATCGGCGGTGAACTGCTCACAGTTCGCGAAGTCTGCTCTGGGCACTGGCGGGAAGAATCGGCGCCCCCTCTCTCGACGAGACATCGGAACGTTCCGGAATCCGCACCTTCGGTTTCGGCAGCTTCAGCAGGATGGTCTCCATCGCCGCGGCTTCCCCCGCAGGCCCCGCATTTCCCTGCGAAGCCGTCATCGTGGAGGACGCGCTCTCCTCGCGCTGTGGCCCCACGAAATAGAGTCCGATCCCGAGTGCCGTCGCCGCCATCGCACCGATCGGAACGAAGCGCCTGGCTCCGCCGAGTTCATCGAACCACATACCGATCCGCTCGAGGAGCAGACTGCGGGCCGAACCACGGAGCATCTCCGCACGCTGACGTTCCTTGAAGTCTTTCAGGAAGCCTTCGAAGTAGGCTTCGCCGGGAGTCTCGTATCGCTTCAGGCGGATGAGCCGCTGCACGTCTTCGGAATCGTTCATCAGGGAATCGCTGTAATAAACCGGAAAAGCGCCGCTTTATCAATCCCTGATCCTGTCGCAAACCCGCCAGATTTCACTTGCGGAAATCCTCGAGATAGGCCTGCAACTGACGATGGGCGTAAAAAAGCCGCGACCGGACGGTGCCTTCCGAGATCCCCAGTATCCTGGCAATCTCGGCGTGGGGCATGGCCTGGATGTCGAACATCGTGACCACCGTCCGATGATCCACTGACAGCTTCTGCATCGCCATGTTCAATCTTTGCTGCAATTCCGAAAGATTCGCCTCCCGCACCGGATCGCTCTTCGAAGTGGCCTCGATGAAGTCGGGGTCATTCTCGATGGAGAGGTCGACGTCGTTGAGACTCAGATTGCGGCGTCGATTGCGCTTCTTGAGGAAGTTCAGCGTCATGTTCGTCGCGATCGAGTAGATCCATGTGTAGAAGGAGGACTTGCCACGAAAGCGCTTCAGTGCCCGATAGGCTTTCGCAAAGACATCCTGGAGAATGTCGTAGGAATCCTCCCGATTCGACGTCATGTGGTAGACGAGACCGTAGAGTTTCGGAGTGTATTTCTCCACGAGCGCGTCGAAGGCGTGGGTATCGCCACTGCGGGCTCGCTCGACCAGATCCAAGTCCGGATCGGGACGGCGACCCGGGCGATCCTCCGCCTCCTCGAGCGGGGCGGGCGAAAGTGCCGGGAGCGCCTGGGGCACTGCGGCAACGGGGACTTCCCCCGAGGAAGGCGCTCGATCCACCTCAGGCATCACTGCGAGGGAGCTTTCTCTTTCCATGTCCGGAGTGCGGTGTCTGCGGAGATCATGACCTCTTCACGCCCGTTTTGCGTCACGACGGAGCCGTCCGGGGAGAGGATGATGAGTGTAGGAATTCCCTTCACCTGAAATCGCTCGGCGAGGTCTCGCGCCTCTTTCGATCGGGCTCCCGGCACCGAGAGCCATTTCATCTCCGCCTCGCGAATGTAGGTCGCTTTGTCGGAACTCGAATGATCCAGACTGACAAAGACAATCTCGAAATTTTCTTCCGCATGTTTGTCGCGAAATTTCACGAGACTCGGGGTGAAGGCCCGACAGGGAGGACACCAGTGGGCTGAAAAATAGAGCCCCACGGTCTTGCCTTTCAGCGTCGCCAAATCGACCTCCTTGCCCGAGGCATCCTCCAGCTTGGCCGGAAGAATCGAAGCCAGGCCCGCGTCCTCGGCATTCAAATCCGAAGCGAAGCAACGAAGGGCAAAGAGGGTGGTGAGGGCAAGGGCTGCTTTCATGGAAGAAGGATATCGGTTTGGACGCACGGAAGGGTCGTTCCTTGCACTGCTTACGGCGGATTCCGGAAGAATCTTAGTGAATTCGGCGAAAATCGGCTTCACTCCCCCCATCCCGGGGCGGAATGACGGATTGGAAGAGGGTTGCTTCTCCGACCTGACCGTGTCAAAAATCGCCCATGGCTAACGCATCCACCTCCGCTTCTCCTGATCGCCGCTCCTTTCTCGCTGGTTCCGGGCTTGCCCTCGGAGGGCTCGTCGGCAGTGCCGCCCCTACCTTGTCGGCCCAGGAATCCACTCCCGCTCCGGCCCCGAAGCGGTTCCGGTATTGTCTCAATATGTCCACGATTCGCGGGCAGGGCTTGGATGCCGCCGAGGAAATCGAGGTCGCGGGAAGGGCCGGTTACGACGCGATCGAGCCCTGGTTCCGCAAACTCCACGAATACGTCGCCAACGGCGGATCGGTCGAAGAGTTAAAAAAGCGCATCGACGATCACGGTCTCACCGTCGAGAGCGCGATTGGCTTTGCCAAATGGATCGTCAACGATCCTGCCGAGCGCACCGCAGGCTTGGAGGAAGCCCGGCGCGACATGGATCTCATCGCTCGTCTCGGGGGCATCCGCATCGCCGCGCCGCCGGCCGGGGTGCCAAATGGGGAGGTCGTCACCCTCGACGATGCAGCGGATCGATATCGCGCCCTGCTCGAACTCGGCGACAAAATGGGCGTCATCCCCCAGGTGGAGATGTGGGGTGGCAACCCGATCATTGGCACGGTCGAAAAGGCACTCTATGTCGCGATCCGGGCGGGCCACAAGAAGGCCTGTTTCCTCGGCGATGTCTATCACACCTACAAAGGCGGTTGTGGGTTTGATTCGATCCTGTTGATGGGGCCTGGAGCTTTGCAGAATTACCACATGAACGACTACCCGGCCAATCCGCCCCGTGAGACGATCAAAGACGCGGACCGGGTCTTTCCCGGAGATGGAATCGCCCCGGTTGTCGAGGTGATCAAAAACTTTGTTGCCGTTGGTGCCTACCCTTCCCTGTCCCTCGAATTGTTCAACCCGACCTACTGGGCCATGCCGGCGGACGAGTGCGCCAAAATCGGACTGGAGAAGATGAAAGCGGTCGTTGCCGCCGCCGGATGATTCCATGTCAGGAAGATCGAGACTCTCCGAACACCCTATCGCACCGTCCCTCCAGTCTCCCCCGCCCCGCCGCCGCTGGGTTCTGAAACTCGCTCTCCAGGCGGAGAAGGTCTACGATGCCTTCCATCGATTTCTTGCCCGGATCACAGGTCGGCTTGGAAAACCGATGGTGGCGGAAATCTATTACGCCATCCGACATGAGCAGGGGATCGCAGTGAAAGGACGCGTCCTGCTCGCGCGGACCTGGCCCCATCCGAGCGTCGACGATCCCGGGATCGTCAATCTTTACCACATGCTCCGCCGCTGGTGCACGCCGGAGCGCCCCTATTCCCTCGTTCGGCTCAGCGCGGGCGGCGCTGCGATTTCGAAACGCGCGGATCGTGAGGGGTATTTCGAAGTCGAGATCCCCGGATGCGAGGCACCTGACAACGATCTCCTCATCGAATTGCCCGAATCGGAAGTCTCGCCTGCGGAACACTGGCCCATCGAGGCTCTCGCCTCGGATCCTCAATTTCTGGTCCTCAGCGATGTCGATGACACGGTGC
>CALDKL010000843.1 GCA_937898895.1 uncultured Verrucomicrobiae bacterium
TGGCACCTCGATGTCGGCTCATCGCATCCTGGGGCTGGAGAAGGTCCCAAGGGTCCGGCTGTTCGCCGGTTAAAGCGGCACGCGAGCTGGGTTCAGAACGTCGCGAGACAGTTCGGTCCTCTATCCTCTGTGGGCGTAGGAGAATTGAGGGGTTCATTTCCTAGTACGAGAGGACCGGAAATGACGCACCTCTGGTGTACCAGTTGTTCTGTCAAGGGCACGGCTGGGTAGCTATGTGCGGACTCGATAAGCGCTGAAAGCATCTAAGCGTCAAGCGATTCCCGAGATAAGTTCTCCCTAAAGGATCGTGGTAGACCACCACGTCGATAGGCTGCAGGTACAAGTTTAGTAATAGATTCAGCCGAGCAGTACTAATCATCCGTTTGGCTTGTTCCAGCTCTTTCCTTCATTATATGTAGTGATTGTTTTCCCGTTATACAGTTGTCAGAGATTCGAAATTCGTTCCTTAGAAAAGGCACCTTAAATGCCCCCGGAGGTCCGTTCCCAAGTGATTGGGAACGGGACTCTGGTGGCCATAGCGCAGTGGAACCACCCGGCTCCATTCCGAACCCGGAAGTGAAACGCTGCAGCGCCGATGGTAGTGTGGCGATAGGCCATGTGAGAGTAGGTCGCCGCCAGGTTAAAATTAACCGCCCTGTTCGCAGGGCGGTTTTTTTTTGCCCAATCACACGAACCGATGTGAGCGTCGGGTCAGCGTCACTGAATTGGAGGCGTCACGCCCGGATTGCGTAAGAAAGGTTGCGCAACATTCTTTCGTAATCCTCGAGGGCTGGACTCCGCCATCTCGGGACGAACTGATTCAGAAGAATCGCCTTGCTTCGGTCTCTGGACGCGGCTGGCAGATCCGGCGAATGCACTGATCGAAGCTCTCCTCGTTGCTGAGGATGCCGATTTCGACGCGCAGGAAATAGATCGGCACATCGAGACGCCCCAGTCGGGGAAATCGCACGGCATCCTTCTCGGTCGTGATGATCATGTCGACGTCGGATTCCACGCAGCAGTTGATGAAAGTGATGATCTCCTGCTCGGTGAAGCGGTGGTGGTCCATGAAGCGACAGGTCGCCTCGATCTTCGCCCCGAGACGCCGCACCCCCTCCTCGAAGCTCTCCGGAACGGCGATGGCACTGATCGTGCCGACCCGCATTCCCCGGAGCGACTCCAGAGGTTGTGTCGCTCTCGTCTCGATATGCTGGAGGTGCCGGGGGCGATGCTCGCATTCGATGATTTCCGCCGTGCGGTTGTATTTGCGGATGCGCTCGATGAGATCGTCGTTCGGTTCTCCGGTACACTTCGTGATGAAGATGTAGGAGGCCCGTTTCAGATTTCGGGGCGGTTCGCGCAAGGTCCCTCGCGGGAGGAGTCGCTCGGTGCCAAAGGGCTGCCACCGGTCGATGAGGACGATATCGAGGCGATGGCGCAGGCGCAGGTACTGCAGGCCATCGTCGAGAATGAGCGTGTCGCAGTTGAATTCGGAAATTGCGTGCTTGCCGCTTTTGACTCTGTCTTTGTCAACGATTACGGGGATGTCGGGCAGGTTCGCGGCGAGCATGTAGGGCTCGTCCCCGGCGGTTTTCGAATCGAGGAGAAGGGCACGACCGTCACTGACAACACGTGGAGGGTCGATCTCGTTCTTTCCCTGGATATTTCCAAGGAGCCGCTTCAGAAACGGTTGTTTCACCGACTTGTACCCCCGGCTTAGGATCGCGACTCGCCTTCCACCGTCCTGGAGGGAACGCGCAAACTTTTCCACTACGGGAGTCTTGCCCGTACCTCCGACGGTGAGATTGCCGATACTGACGACGAGGCAGCCGAGATTGCGTTCACGGAGAATGCGGTTGCGATAGAGCGAGAGCCGGGAGTTCACCGCGAATTCGTAGAGCTTCGAAAAACTGGCAAGGACAGTGCGCAGCGCCGAGGCGCGCACGCCCTGGCGTCGGTCGAGGATCACATCGACGGCGAACTGTTCGAGTTTTTCCCGAGTTTGCGACATGTTGGCGGAGCGGCGTCAACGGTCGCGGCATCCGCCGGGGAAGCAACCGCGAATGTCATCACTTGCATTTCCCCTGGGCATGGCGGATGGACGGGAATGAACCGAATCGACGGACGTGCCCCCGATGCCATGCGCGAAGTCGGGTTCCAGCTCGACATCGCCGCGCACGCCCATGGCAGCGTCCTCGTGAATTTCGGAGAGACCCGTGTGATCTGCTCCGCCATGCTCGAAACCGGTGTCCCTCCGTGGATGAAAGCTCAGGGTGTGCCGGGGGGCTGGCTCACCGCCGAGTACAACATGCTCCCCTATTCGACCCTCCAGCGGAAACCGCGCGACATCAGCAAGGGCCGACTCGATGGACGCAGTTCCGAGATCCAGCGGCTCATCGGGCGCAGCCTCCGCGCCGTCATCGATCTCGCGGGATTGGGGGTGCGCACCCTCTGGGTCGACTGCGATGTCCTGCGGGCCGATGGAGGCACCCGCACCGCCTCGATCACGGGTGCCGTCGTCGCCGCCGAGATGGCCTTCCGCCGCTTTGTCGCCGCGAAGAAGATGGCCAAATCGCCCATGCGCCAGCTCGCCGCCGCGGTCAGTGCCGGGGTTTGGAAGGACACCTGCATCCTCGATCTGAATTATCATGAGGACAAGGACGCCGCAGTCGACTTCAACTACGCCATGACCGAAGATCTGCGCCTCATCGAGGTTCAGGGCACGGGAGAGGAAGCTACCTTCAGCGAGGAGGAAATGAACGCGATGTTGCAACTCGGGAAGAAGGGCATCTCCGACCTGATCTCGGCGCAACGCCGTGTGCTCGATTCCTTCGATCCCACTGCAAACGTGGAGATCTTGGCCCGGCTCCACTGAAACAGGGCCAGGCGCGTCCAAAGGGGCGGCATCGGTGATCGTTCAGCGTCTGTCGCCCACTCCCTTCGTTTTCCTCTGGACGGCTCCGTCGTCTTCCGCTTCCGTTCTCCTCGTGGAGCCCCGGAAAGAAACGCCCCGGACGAATTCGAAGGATTATTCCGGGATCGGGATCCTCCTGAGCAACCTCCTCGTCATCGCCTACGCTCTCATCGATGACTGGGACCTGTTCCTCATGATGGAGATCTACTGGGCGCAGAGCATCCTCATTGGGATCTTCCATTTCATTCGCATCCTCCTCCTGCGATCTTTTTCCACCGACGGATTCACGAGCAATGGCAAACGGATCCCGGAGACGGCGGCGGGCAAACGGAGCACCGCGTTTTTCTTTGCGGCACACTTCGGGTTGTTTCATCTTGTCTACGCCGTCTTCCTGTTTCTACCCAGGGGGCCACTTTTCGTGGAGGGGGGAATTTGGCTGCTCGTCTCGGTTCTTGGCTTCCTTGCTGGGCATGCCTATTCGTTTTATCAGAATGTCAGGGACGATTTGGGCGGTCGACCCAATCTGGGGATGATGATGGCCCTGCCCTATGCCCGCATTCTGCCGATGCATCTCACGATCCTGTTTGGAAGCCAGATGCAATCGAGCACAGGTAGCCTTCTTCTTTTTTCGGGGCTTAAGACCCTCGCCGACTACCTCATGCACATCGTTGAACACCGCCTCCTGCAGCAACGGAAATCAAAGCAGGAGGAAAAGAAAGCACTGGCTCCGGCGAAGCGTCGTCGGTGACGGGGGCTCGTCTACCATTTCGCCCTTGCCCATTCCGGCGCATCCCGGATCGCGGCCGCGGGTTAGGATTTTTCATCTTTTCAATGCCGATCTCTCTTGCTAGTGCTCCGTCAATTTTGAAACGA
The DNA here is from genome assembly GCA_937898895.1 of uncultured Verrucomicrobiae bacterium. Classification (GTDB taxonomy): domain Bacteria; phylum Verrucomicrobiota; class Verrucomicrobiia; order Verrucomicrobiales; family DEV007; genus Arctic95D-9. The sequence continues at coordinate 3,788 of CALDKL010000843.1, forward strand.
TGGATAGAGTGACTTCAGTTTCACCCTTGAATCCTCG
>CALDKL010000844.1 GCA_937898895.1 uncultured Verrucomicrobiae bacterium
CTGATAGGCGAGATCGAAGCTGCGGTCTCCGGGTAGGATCCTGACAAAGATGCGGTGGGGGACACCCCCGAGATCGGTTTCGAAAGACAGGTGATTCCTGGCGAGATCCTCGGAAGAGGAAGCGAGCCGCTCCTCGATGGCTGCCGCCATCGCAGTGGCCATTGTTTCACTGACGTGGCGCACGTAGAACTGACCATCGAGGTAAATGCCGTTGAGGAGAGGGGAATCAGACGGGAACATCTCCTGGTAGCGTTCGAGAAACCGCTGTGCTTCGGTTTCAGCGGGAGTGGCGCGAAGGAAGAGGCCGAGGGTTTTTCCGGTGGCGGGATCCTTCACCGGGGTGCTGACCATCTCCTGAACAAATCCCTGTCCGTCGGGATTTCCGAAGGGTAGATAGACTGTCTGTTGTCCCTCCCGCGCGAGCAGATCTTCGATGCGCTTTTTCGCTCGGTTGACCCCGGCCTGGCCGTAGCGAAGTTTGGGTGACTGGGAGCGGCCTTTTTCTCCTTCGCGGCCGTTCATTCGGGGAAGGGGCGGTTGCAGGGTCTTGATTTCACCGGAAGGCGTCACGATCCCGACCGACCCGAAGCGGGCGAGCTGATCCTTCGGCAACTGGCCGAGCCCGCCCGAGAGGCCGGGCCTTCCGGGGGATTCAGAGCCTTTGATCGCTCCGGAAAGACCGATCGATTCCAGATAGGTCCGCCAGAAATCACGCGACTGTTCGGGCGTGTCCTTTCCCCCGAGCGAGGCAGTGATATAGGGGTGGGCCGCAAGTTTGGCGCTGAGGTCGAGGAACTCCTGGGAGCGCTCCTCGCGAGAATCCTCGAGTTGTTTGACGAGATGGGTGAACTCGCGCGAGAACTGCTGGGAATAGGCCTGGGCGACCTTGTTTTCCGTAGCGAGAATGAGGGCGATCGATACGGCGGCAATCGCGACGACAAGGGTCGCCATCAGCCTGGTTTGGAAACGAAGGCCCTTCCTCATCTCGGATTGATCGGAACGATGAAACCCTGCCGGATCGCGAGGGTTTTGCCAAGGTCTTTCCTGGGGTCGGTTTCCTTTCGTCGGCCTTTTTGTCAGGGGCTTGCGGGGGGCGTATCCCGCCCCGTCGCCGCCCCTCGCACCACGCAGGCAAGGACGGGACTTCCGAAAGATTCCGCGTGGCGCAGCATTGCGCCTTGACTCGCGAGGCCTTTTTAGCGAAAGAAATGATAGCGTTTCCGTCCCGCCGCTCCATGGAAAGAATTCAGTTCGACATTGCCGTCAAGACGATCCTCGAAGGGGATCGGCGCTATGAAGCGGACGGATATTTTTTTCTCCGCGATGCGCTCGATCACACGATCAAGACGCTGCGCAAGGAGGAGCTCATCGAACACCGCCACGTGAGCGGCCCCGAGTTGCTCGAAGGGGTCGTTGCGCACGCGATCGAAAAATTTGGTTCCATGGCCGTTCCGGTACTCGAGGCCTGGGGCATTCGAGAGGGCGAGGACGTGGGCCGGATGGTCTTTCAACTGATCGAGGTCGGTGCTTTCGGAAAATCGGACGAGGATTCGCCCGACGATTTCTCCGGGGTGATGGAGATGCAGGAGCGTCTCCTGGCACCCTATCGACCGACCCGCGAGGTGTTGCTGAAGCGTCGGACGAGTCCGTCGGATCTCGACCCGCCTGCTCGGGGCAATCAACCCGCGAAGTCGAGCGAGCTTTGAGCGCGGAATCCGAGATCTTGCAATTTCCTTCGTTTGAGGCCCGCGTCGCGACCCTCGCGAACGGTCTCGAGATCCTGGTGCGGGAGGATCCCTCAGCACCGGTGGTGAGCCTGCAGGCCTGGTGTCGATCCGGGAGTATCCACGAGGGAGCCTGGCTCGGGGCGGGAGTTTCGCATTTCCTCGAACACATGCTCTTCAAGGGGGGCGGGGGGCGCGACACCAGCGAGATCGCGCGGGTGGTGCAGTCGCAGGGCGGATACATCAACGCCTACACCTCTTTTGATCGTACGGTCTACTGGATCGATGCTCCCGCTGCCGGAGCGATGACCTGCCTCGACATCCTTTGTGACGTCGTCAGCGATGCGACCATCCCCGAGGACGAGTTCGAGAGTGAGCGCGACGTCATCCGCCGCGAGATCGCGATGGGCGAGGACAATCCCGACCAGGTCCTGAGCAAGCTCTTTTTCCGTACCGCCTATGCGGTGCATCCGTGTCGCCATCCCGTGATTGGTCATCTCGATCTGTTCAACCAACTCCGTCGCGACGATCTCTACCACTACTACCGCGAGCGGTATTCTCCGGACAACCTGTTTTTTGTCATTGCCGGCGATATTGAGGCGGATGAGGTCATCGGAAAAATCGGGGAGAAGCTGGAGGGGGTGGCCCGTCGCCGTTGTCCTCTTGTGATTCTTCCGTCCGAGCCTCCGCAGTCGGGGCGGCGCGAGGCAACGGTCTCTTTTCCCACCGAACTTCATCGGGAACGCCTCGCCTGGCAGTTGCCGGACGGCTACGATCCCTCGGTTCCCGCGGTCGAGTTGCTCGCTGGAATTTTGGGAAGCGGACGCAGTTCCCGGCTGTTCCAAAGCATCCGGGAGAAGCTCCATCTCGCCCACTCGGTGGGAGCCTGGGCCTATATGCCTGCTTTTTCGGGTCAGTTTTTGCTCTATTTTGATACGGAGCCGGAAAAGGCGGAGGCCGCGCGCGAAGCAGTGCTGAGGGAAGTGGCAACGCTCGTCGAAGATGGGGTGGGCGAGCGAGAGCTGGAAAAGGCTCGGCGTCAGATTCTCAGTGAACAGTTTTCGACCTTCACCACGATGCGGGGGCAAGCCTCCGAGCTTGGGAAAAACTGGCTCTTTAATCGAAATCCCGACCAGACCCGCGACGATGTCGAGGCCTTGCAGCGAGTCACGGCGGAATCGGTGCGCGAGGTCGCGGAAGCCTGGCTGAAGCCGGATCGGCTCACCTCGGTCGTGCTTTGCCCGAAAACGTCCCCGACGGGTGGAAGGAAGGGCGGTTCCGTGAAACGCTCCGAAGACATCCGTCGAGTCGAACTCTCCAACGGTCTCACGGTCCTGCTCCTCGAGGATCACCGGGTGCCCTTTGTCCACTCCACGGGCGTTTTCCGAGGAGGTCTTCTCGGCGAGACGGAGGCGACGGCGGGAGTCACCCGTCTCCTCTCGCGTCTTCTCACGAAGGACACCCGCAAACGCAGTGCCGAGGAATTGGCCCTCGAGATCGAGTCTGTCGGAGGAGGCATTGGTTCGAGTACGGGGAACAACACGTTCGGTGTTTCGGTTCACGCCCTTCGGTCGGATCTCGAGCGCGTGGTGGATTTGTTGGGCGAAACACTCCTAGAGCCGGCCTTTCTTCCCGATGTCCTGGAGCGGGAGAGATCCTATCAGCTCGTGCAGATCAAAGCCGAGGCGGATCGCCCCTTTTCCGTCGCCATGAACGCGATGCGCCGCCGCCTCTACGGGACTCATCCCTATGGGTTCGAATCCAACGGCACGGTGGAATCGGTCGGTTCGCTCGGCCGCGAGGCTGTGGTGGCGATGCATCGACGATTCGTCAACGGAGGCAACGGAGTTGTGGGTGTCTTTGGAGATCTCGACCCCGACCGAGCCGAGGCGATGATCCGCTCGCGCTTCGAACACTCCCTGCCACAGGGGGAGCGCGAGTTTTCCTCTCCTGCCTGTGGTCTTCCGGAGAATTTTGCCGGCACCATCGATCTCCAGCATGAAAAGGAGCAGGCCGTGCTCCTGATCGGGTATCGCACCGTCGATGTACATCATCCGGACAATCCGGCTCTCGAAATGATCGACGAGGCATGCAGCGACATGGCCTCACGCCTGTTCATCCGCATTCGCGAAAAACTAGGTCTCGCATACTCGGTCGGGGTCTCGCGGATGGTCGGATTCGCTCCGGGTTTTCTCGTGTTCTACGCCTCGACGGCTCCCGAGAAACTTGACCTGGCGCAGGAAGAGATGCTTTCCGAAATTGACCAGATCGTGCGCGAAGGATTGGCAAACGAAGAATTCGAACGCGCCAAAGCATCCTGGCTCGGGCGCGAAGCCATTCATCTGCAGGGAGCCCGTGAATTGGCTTCGAGCGCCACGATTGATGAGTTGGTCGGGCTTGGCTGGGACCACTACCGCAAAACTCCCGCCATCGTGTCAGCACTCACCCGCGAACAAGTGCGCGATGCGGCAATGAGCCACCTGCGCGAGGACAATCGCGTCATCGTGCGACTGACGCGGTGAACAATACCCCTCAGTTGTTTTGCCGGAGGGTGAGGGGATGGGAAAAGGGAAAGGGGCGGAGAAGACAGGGGAGCGGATGGACTCCGGCTCCCCCGTTTGCTCCGTAAGCTCCTCGTCACGCTTTCTCGGCGACGCTGTTCGAAGTATCGCCGATTCCGGGAATCTGGAAAACTCCTGGCACGGGCACGTCGTTGGGTTTGAAGCTCTGGGTCCACGTCAGGTTTTCTTCGCCTGGGAAGAGATCTTCGTTTGCAGCCATGGCCTGTTCCCAGGTCACTTCCTTGCCGGTCTGGGCGGACATGCGACCCATGATTGCCATCATCGATGAGTTGATCATGCGTGGCCCGTCGTTGATGTGCTCGCCGGTGCGGATCGACTTGAAGAGCAGGTCATGCTCGACCTGGTACATGTTGGCCTCACCGTTGCGCGGGGCGCGGTAGCGCCAGATCTGCTTGCCGCTGTTGTCCTCGATGTAGGGGACGCTGCCACGACCGAGGACGAGGGTGCCCTTGCTCCCCCGCACAAAATCGGCATTCTCGTTGAAGCAACCCATCGACTTGCGCGAGCCGAGGTGGCACCAGACGTTGTTCGGGTATTCGTAGGCGATGTGGAAGTGGTCGAAGATGTTGCCCCCGGCTTGCGGTTGGGCGAGTCCGCCGGTGGCGCGGCAGCGCAGCGGCGGTTTGTCTCCCATGACCCAGGCGATCTTGTCGACGCTGTGAACCGCCTGCTCGACGAGACCTCCGCCTCCCAGCCAGGTGTAGTTGTACCAGTTGCGGATTTGCCACTCGATGTCGCTCATCCCGTCCATGCGAAGGCTCGGGGCGAGGTGGGGCTTGGAATGGCCGGCATAGTAGGTCGCATAGACGCCAACGACATCGCCGATGAGCCCTTCCTCCATCACCTTTTTGTAGGCTTCGATGCGGCTGGGCGAATAACGCCAGCAGAAACCGGCGACGATGGAAATCGGTTTTCCCTCGGCCATCTTGAGAGTCTCGAGACAGTGGCGTGTCCCCGCAGCGTCGACTGCCATCGGTTTTTCGGCGAAGACGTGTTTGCCTGCCTCGACTGCGGCGCGGAGGTGGAGCGGACGGAAACCGGGGGTGGTGGTGAGAAGAACGACGTCGACACCGGAATCGAGAACGCGCTTGTAGGCATCGAGGCCGACAAACTGACGGTCTTTCGGCACGTCGACCTTGTCGGCGACTTTCTTGTCCTTGGCGAGCTGGGCGAGGGCTCCGTCGATCTTGTCCTGGAAGACGTCGGCAACGGAATGCAGGACGACATTGTCATCGGCCGAGAGGGCCTGCACGGCGGCCCCGGTCCCGCGGCCACCTGTGCCGATGAAGCCGATTTTCAATTTCTGTGCGGGATCGATTCCCGCGCCTTTTGCGGCTCCGATAAAGGCTCCCGCAGCGGCGGCGGTTCCTGCGGCGGTGCGGATGAAGTTGCGGCGGTCCAGTTCGGAATCGGGCTTTTTCTTGGATGTCATAGTCAAAAAACGGTTCTGAGAATCCGGATCTTAGGGGACTCTTCGTTCGGCGACAAACTCAGGCGGGGACTTGGGGAAAGCAATCACGCGATCAGGCTGGCGCAAATTTTT
>CALDKL010000845.1 GCA_937898895.1 uncultured Verrucomicrobiae bacterium
CCTTGGCGGGACCATCGGCCCCCCAGTAACTGGTGACCGCATGAATGATCACGCGATCCCCGTCGATCACGGGTGCCCCGGCGCGGGCATTCGGGAACGTCAACCGCCCGAATCGCTCCATCAAGGAGACTTGCCAGACAATCTCGCCCGATTTGGAATAGCAGGTCAGAAGTCCATGAGCCGTCGCCGCAAACACGTTTTCGGACTTCGGATCGACCGTGACCGAACCAATCGAATACCGATCATAGACCGTGTCGGACATGAAATCGTGCGTGGTTTTCTCCCAGATCACCTTCCCGGTCGCCTCTTCGCGAGCCTGAACGACCTCCACCAGATCCGCCCCCTTCCCGCGATAGCCCCAGGTGTAGAGACGTCCGTTGAAAATGACAGGAGCACCCTGCGAGGAGATTTCATCCGTCCAGATCGGTTCCGGATTGAAGGAATAGCCCTCGAAACTCTCGAGACTGACCCCGGTCTGCAAGGGACCCCTCCAATTGGGCCAGTTTCCTTTTCCCAGGGAGGCGTCTTCCGCACGCGAGGAAAAAACCAGAACAGCAGACAAGAACGGGACTACAAGAAGAGGTTTCATAGGGGCAAGGAAGCAAAACGTAGCGGTCGAAGCAGTGCGCACAAACGGAAATTCAAACAGAAATGCGTATCTCTCGCCGGGCAGGGACTGCGGGAGAAGTGCTTGTCCAAACGGATCTGCCCGCACGTCGACCCGTGGCTGCGCCGAGGCATGGGAACACCGCGTGACCAGTGGGGCGTCCGGCGAACGGTCGACATCGACGAAACCTGAGAACAGCGGGTCAATCCATCGCCTCATTGACCGCTGCTTCGAGGCGGTCGATCAGGATCGGTTTCAGGGCATACGGGGCTCCGGCCACGACGACTCTGGCAAATCCGATTGTTTCCTCGACCTCTGTCGAGAGGCTCGCGGCTTCGGGACGGGGGTCACCTTCCCGCCAGACTCGGCCCTCCAGGCGGCTGCCCGGCGCACCCTGGCGTGGCACGAATTTCAATTCTATCCACATCGGCTGCTCGGGCGAGCCCTCCCAGGGAAGCGATGCCAGCACCTTCTCTTCTTTCCCCACCAACTGAAGCGTCCGCTCCAAGGGAATCACTCGAAACCAATAACTTGCCGAGGCCGTCAACCCGACCGCAAATCGGGGCGCATTGCGACGGGTCCGCTCCCCCCACATCCTCGCCCGAACCACTCCGGTGTTGGCGAGCAGTCGCGACCAGACGAGGCGACCCTCCACCAGTGGCTCAAAACCCAATTCCAGCACGTTGCGCCCGTTGACCGTGGTCATCCGGAAGCTGCCCTGGCTCGGGCTCCACTCGGGGACGGAATCTCCCGGCGAGAGCGTCGAAAGATCCACCTTCGACGCCCGGACGGGAGCCGGTCCGGATGCTGCGGAGGGATGCTCCTTTTCCCTCTTTTCCGATCGCCACACCCAAATGCCCAGCGCGAGCATGACGAACATCGGCCCCATCACTGAGACTATCCATTTGGCGGGAGAACTAGTGTAGTGATCGCTAAATTCGTGCACAAAATGTATTTTTTACGTTTTAAAAA
>CALDKL010000846.1 GCA_937898895.1 uncultured Verrucomicrobiae bacterium
GGCGCCTCCGAGCCAATATCCGCCTCGACGAGGCCGAGCGGGATGAGCTGGTGAATCAATATGCCGAGACCGCCCTGACCGCCTTTCGCGAGGTGGAAACTGCGCTCGCGGCGGAGCGTTTTCTGAAGTCCGAGGTCGCGGCTCTGTCCACCGCTGTGGAGGAGTCGCGCCGCGCCGAACAGCTCAGTCTCGGCGAATTCGAACAGGGTTTGGTCGAGATCATTACCCTGTTGGAAAGCCAGCGCCGCGCCTTCGAGGCGGAAAGCGTGTTGCTCGCAGCACGGTATGAACTGCTCGCAAACCGAGTCGATCTCTACCTCGCTCTCGGGGGCGACTTTGACCATCCTCCTCTCCCGCGCGAACCATTGCCAGAGGCGGCGGCAAAGGAACGGAAGGCAGACGCTGAGGCGGCGAAACCGGAAGGACAGAGGTGATTTTCCGAAAATTGATTTGTCAGTTGTTATAAATTTTCTTATCTTTCGAAAAAGTTAACAACCCGTATTTGCCTGATTGGGCGATCCTGCTTTTGAAAATTCATCCGACTGCCATCGTTGATCCTCAGGCGGAACTTGGGGAGGATGTGGAAATCGGCCCACTCGCCATCGTGGAGGCGGGTGTTCGTGTGGGAGCGCGATGTGTGATCCGGGGTCATGCCCAGCTCGTAGGGCGTGTGACTCTCGGGGAGGCGTGCGAGATCGGTCACGGAGCCGTCGTCGGTGCCGACCCTCAGGACCTGAGTTTCGACCGTCGGATCGTGAGTGGTGTCGTCATTGGCAGTGGCAACCTGATTCGCGAGCACGTTACGATCCATCGCAGTACCCGCGAGGGCGGCAATACCATCCTGGGCGAGCGCAATCTGCTGATGGTCGGCTGCCACCTCGGACACGATGTGGAGATCGGCAGCTCGAATATTCTCGCCAACGGCACCATGTTCGGAGGGCATGTCCATCTGGGGACAGGGGCGTTTTTCGGGGGCGGGACGGGAGTCCATCAGTTTGTCCGCCTCGGCGATCGGTGCATGGCTCAGGGACATGCCTCGATCAGCCAGGATGTGCCTCCCTTTGTGCTCGTCGCCGACACGAATCGCGTCTGCGGGCTGAATGTGGTCGGAATGCGACGGGCCGGATTGACCGCAGAGGCGAGGGCGAATGTGAAAGAGGCGTTTCACCGAATCTATCAGGCGAAGCTCACCCTGCAGGACGCTCTCGAATCCACCCTTTCCGGAACCTGGGTGCCGGAGGCTCTCACTTTTCTCGACTTCTTCCGCATCCCTTCGAAACGCGGTATCTGCCATCCGTGAGGTGGCCGGATGGGCAGGTCCCCGTCCTCTCCCGGGGATTCTTGTTCTCAGCGGGTTTTCACCTGCACTGTTCCGCTGTCTGTCGCGGGCGCACCGACTGTGGCATCCGCGCGGATCAAGGTGGTGAATGCGCGCTTTTTCACGATGGAGCGTCGGCCCACCTTCTTGACGAGTTTGCGCTTGTTCGGAATGAATTGAATCGTGAGACTCGTGGAGGGATCGCCGGAATCCAGTTGGGCGGTGCGATAGACACCACTCAGCAGCCCGGCGGTGATGTTGGTGGCTCCCTCGAAATAGGTGATCGCACAAAAGGCCGAGCCAGCACTGCCTCTCACGGCGAGCGTGTCGCCACGTTCGCTCCGATTTCCCACAGTGGCGAAGGCGGTGACGGGCCGCGCCCTCACCGAACTGAGAGAAATCAACTGGCCAGGGGCACCGCCAAGTACGTTTGTCCCGACCAGAGAGGTAAGAGATCCGCCCACTGCGACATCGGGAATGATGGAGCGCGAATCCTCGTCAGAGAAATCCATCGCGTAGGCGAGCGGGCCACTTCCGGAATTTCGATAGACGACGAGAGTGTGGAATCCGGCGGCAAGGGATTCGAAGATCGAGACATCTCCGTCGCCGGAGGCGATCAATGTGCCATCGGGCCCATACAACTCGACCCGGAGTCCGGCCACCTCAGCCCCCTCCAGGGCGAGGAATCCGGGACTGGGCACGTTGAAAAAATAGGTGTGCCGTGCACTGGTGGAGGAAAGGGTGCGGTTGACGGGAATCGATCCGCTTCCGTAGGAAAGGCTGGAAAGGTTGAGGCCGGCGAGGTCGGCGTTGCCGGAATGCTCCGCACCGAGATAGGCGAGGAGATAGGCCCCTCCATCCCCGGGAAGGGGGGAGCCCATCGTG
>CALDKL010000847.1 GCA_937898895.1 uncultured Verrucomicrobiae bacterium
GTCGAAGCGTTTGCCCTGCACGGTTTCGCGGTCGAGGTGTTCGAGGAGAAAGAGGGTGCTGACTTCGACGCGTCGCGATTCGCGCTGGAGGAAGTGGATGAGGAGGATCACCGGGATGCCGAGGAGCGCCCAGAGTCCGGCAGGATTGGCAAAGAGGATGGGCATGGGTCGGGTGCGGCGGATCAGGCGAAATGAATCGCTCCGGCGGGGATGGCTTCGGTTCTCAGGGAATCCTCGAAGCTCCCTTGCGGCGGCACTTTCGCGAACGGGACGCGGGCGCGGAGCGAGGCGGCCTTCCATCGCGCGAAGTGATCGCGGTAGGCTTCGGCGTAGCGACGCAGCAGGGAGGAATCGACGCGGCGCTGGTGGAGAGTGCCACTTTCGGTATCGACAAACTCGCAGTTGCCGCTCCAGTCGGGCGAAGCTTCGGCGTCCGCATACGGGGCGAGGACGAGGCCGCGACCCAATCCTCGTGTGAGCGTGCGCAGGAGTGGTTCGGGACTTGCGGGAAAGAGCAGATCGCTGATGAGGAGGCGCAGGGAACGAGCCTTCAGAGGAGTGTCGCCGAGGTTGGGCGGGGCTGAGGCATCCGTGGCGGGAAGCTCGCGGGCCTGATCGATCCAGGCATGGGCGAGGACGGAGGAGATCTCGAGGGCTTTCCAGCGTGGCCCCTTCACGAGCAGCATCGAGGCCGTGGCCCCGGCACGTTCGGCGGCGGCATAGGCAAAATAGAGCAGTTCGATGACTCGCCGCGCCTTTGCGGAATCAGCAAACATTGAATCGGAGACATCGAGCAGGATCTCGACGACAGGCCGCACCTCCTCGCGATAGAGTTTCAGCGAATAGTGACCGGAGCGAGCGTAGGCCTGCCAGTTGATGTGGCGGGGATCGTCGCCGGGGACGTAGGTGCGGTGATCCTGGAAGTCGAGGGAACTCCCGACGCCAGAGCCGGCGAATTCCCCTGCGAGGCCACGCCAATTCTGCTCACGCAGAGGCAGGGCAAACCGATCCGCGTGAGTGCGGGCACGCGCCGCGAGGAGATTCAGTTCGCTGGTGTCGGGCAGGGGCACGGATCAGGGGGTCTTGAGGTTTCGGGTGAACTCTCGCACGGCATCGCGATGGCGGAGGAAGGGCACGACGACGCCGAGGAAGAGAGTGAGGACGGCGGCTCCGAAATAGATCCGTTCAAACGGGGGGGCGATTCCGCCGGATTCGACCGCAAAGAGCAGGACCGAAGGAATCGGGATGAGAGCGAAAATGAGATCGTCGTATTGGGAAAGGGCATCCGACAAAATCGCGACCATGATCGTGAGCACGGCGAGGCACGCCTGGATGAAGACATAGAGACCGAAGGTGAAGTTTCCGGAGGCGTGTCGCGGGAAGAAGAGGTGAATGAAGAGCAAGGGAAAAAGAAAAAGGTTCGCCACGGAAATCAGGGTCGTCAGCAGGGTCTGCGGCTCCGAGGAGGGCAGCGAGAAAAATCCGGAGGGCGAGAGCAGGGCAGCGAGAGAGATCCAGATCCAGACACAGAGGAGGAAGTAGAGAATGCCGCTCAGCCATCCGGGGGTGAAGACCCAGGCGGCACCACGGAGAAAGAGGTTTTTCCGGAAGGGTTCGAGCACCCGCGAGTAGATCGGCAGCGGTTCGGTGAGGGCGTCGACACACGCGAAGCCGAGGATGAGGGCGACGACGATCGTGGCGGCGTCTTCCGCGTCGAGCCAGACGAAGCCGAGGGAAAGGAGCACAAAACCGAGAGCGACGAGTCGTTTCCGGGTGGAGTGGTTTTCCGAGAGCGGGGCGATCCGGCTCGCCCCAAAGGAGAGAAAAAAGAAACATCCGTAGAGCATCGCGAGCACGCACAGGCCCATCGTGGGGAAGCTGAATCCTCCGATGCCGGGGCGGAAGATCATCGCCTGCATCGCTACAAAGAGGAGAATGAAGCCGATGCCGAAGGCGAGCACGAGGAGTCCGCGCAGAACAAAGTGTCGGAAAGCCGAGCATCCGATGGTGATGGCACTGGCGAGGGCCGAGCCGAGGCCGAGATAGACGAGGGCGGCGAGATCGACGACAAAATTCACGTTTCCGAGAAAGTAGCGCATCACGAGGTAGGGCAGGACCCCGGTGAGGAACAGGAGCGTCTGGGCATTCAGTGCGGTCCATTTGCCGTGGGTGATGCGCCAGGCGTCGAGCCGCGTCAATTGGATGAGGTCCATCGTATTGAGCGAAAATTCGGAACTGAGTGCGGCAAAGCCCCGCAGCGGCTGCACGACGAGCAGGATGACAACAACAAAGAACCAGAAGAAACCGGTCGAGACGGGAGAACCGGGATCGGCGAGTCCGGCGAGCAGGCTCAGGATCATCACCGATTGCAGGAGGATGAAGGCGACGGTGAACAGGTTTGTGCGCATGCCCTGCCGCAGTTCCTTCACGAGCATGGGGCTGAAGCGGCCGGGAAACTCGGTCATGCGGAGGGCGACGGAGGTGGCGTCGCCGGGCAGAGGTGGTGGAGTCATGGCGAATGCGGCGTCGAATGGGGAGCGGCGGAGTGAAGAGGGTTTGCCGGGGAATCGGAGAGAGTTGCCTCTCAGGTTGGGATCGGGGTGCCACCCGCTTCGAGTTCGCCGAGGATTTCGATGAAGGCGTCTTCCAGTTTGCGTTCCTGAAGGTGAAAATCGGTCACGGGAAGTCCGTCCTGGATCATGCGCCGCAGGACGGCGGAGAGGATCGTCGGGTCGACCGAATCGATTTCGATGCGTCCGCCGGTCCTGGTCGATTCGCGGAAGGTGACATGCGGCGCGAGCGAGGCCCACTCGGCGAGGCGCTCGGGGGAATGGGCGAGATGCACTTCGACGATGGCGTTCTCGGCCTTGCCGCGGCGGAGGCTCTCGGAGGATCCGTGATGGATGATGCGCCCCTGGTTGATGAAGAGGAGCGAGTCGCACATCTCGCCGAGTTCGGAGAGGATGTGCGAGCTGATGAAGACGGTCTTGCCCTCTTCGGCGAGGACGCGGATGAGGCGTTTCAGTTCGACGCGGGCTTTGGGGTCGAGACCGGCGGCGGGTTCGTCGAGGATGAGCACCTCGGGATCGTGCAGAAGTGCCCGGCCGAGGCAGAGGCGTTGGCCCATGCCCTTGCTGAGCTGGTCGATGAGGCGGTCGGCGAGTCCGGTGAGGTCGGTGAACTCCATCACTTCGGCGATGCGCTCGATGCGTTCATTTCCCTTGTAGCCCAGTGCTCTCGCAAAAAAGTCGAGATACTCGAGCACCGTCATGTGGGAGTAAGTGCCGTAGTGATCGGGCATCCAACCGATGCAGCGCCGCACCTCGGCAGGATGGCTGACGACATTGTATCCGCAGATGTGCGCTTCCCCGGAACTCGGATAGTCCAGGGTGGCGAGGATGCGCATCGTCGTGGTTTTGCCGGCACCGTTTGCTCCCACGAATCCGACGACCTGACCTCTCGCCACGCTGAAGGAGACATCGCGCACGGCGTGGACTCCGGGGAACCAGCGGGAGAGACTGCGGACCTCGATGGCGGGTGCCGGAGGATCGGATTCCGGAGGGGCCGAAGGAGCGGGATGGTTCTTCGCGGACGGATCTTCCGACGCCGGATCCCCGGATGCGGAGCTGGCAGGGGTTTCGTTCATTGCGCAGCCCCTCGCGGGGCGGATTGAGGGGACGCGGGAGAATCTCCGGCGGGAGTGCCGGTGAGCAGCAATTCTGTCCTCTCCCAGCGAATGGCGGGGTGGGTGGGAAGGGCGAAAGTTTCGGGATTGCGGACCCGGGCGAAATAGCGGTGCTGATCCGACAGGGCGCGGATGCGCTTTTGCCGTGTCTCGCTGAAACGAGAGACCGAATCGCCGATCCAGTCCGGCCATGGGGTGTGATCTGCTTTTTGGAGAGGGATGCGCTGGCCGGGACCGACGACACTGCCGGTCGGCATGACCCAAGTCGTTCCCTTTGCATCGCGATAGAAAAAATCGAGGATTTCCTGCCCGAGATTCGAAACGAGGACGGGCACTCCGTTTTCCTCCCCCTGGGGATCGATTCGGGCCCGCCCTGGTTCGGCGAGGCGGAGGAAGAAGGCCTGCTCCGAACGGCTGAGGAAAAACTCTCCGGCATACTGTGAGCCGGTCATTTCGTAGGTCGAGGAGCGATCCCCGAAATGCGAGAAAGGATTGAACTGACTGGCGGGGAGATTGACGAGATTCAGGTCGTATTGGTGGGCGGGGCTGAATCCCGAGGTGACCATGACACCCGTGCGGCTGATCTGTTCCTGGGTCACGTAGATGCGGTTTTCCTTCGCGCCGGACTGGAGATCGGCGAGAACGATGCGACGACCGCTCCCTCCGATCCCGTCGATGAAAAAGATGATCAGGATGATGAGCAGGCAGGTCGAGACCGAGATGATGGGGGTGGTGACAAAGAGCCGATGACGACGCCCCGGCTTCGCGAGGTAGAACAGATTGATCGGAGCCACGAGGATCGCGAAGGCGAGGAGGAGGATGAAGACAATCAGGGGATTGAATTGCTTCGAGCCGAACTCCGAGAACAGTTTCCACGCGCCCTTGTAGTCCTCTTCGAGAGCCTCGGAGGCCGGGGTGATGTTGCGATAGGAGTCGAGATGGCTTTCCGGCACCTCGTGGCCGTCCCACATGTGGACGTGAATCTCGCCCAGACTGAGGGAATGAGCACGGGTTTTTCCGCTCAGCGCGGTAGACCCCAGACCGAGGGAGGCGGGATCCATCTCCGTTTCCGCGTAGAGATCGAGTCTCCCGCCCAGGCGGATCCAGGCGATGAGCGCCTGTCGCTGTGCCGAGGTGAGCGCCTGCCATCCGGGCAAATCGAGGAGGAGGGCGTCGAGTCCGGTATAACCGATCCAGTCGGAGGGGAGGTGTGCGGGATCGAAGGATTTGGCAAACCAGGGATTGCCCGAGTTCTCGGTTTTGACGAGTTCGTCGAGACGGGTGAGACTGCGTTGGGCGAGGGCCTTGCTCATCGCGAGCATGGGGAAATCCTGCGGAGTTTGTTCTCCGAGTGTCCGCGTCTCGGTCGGCAGGCCCGGAGCGCTCACCGTGACCGTGAGATTGCGGTAATCGTAGGCGAGGAAAGCGGGGGCGAAGGGCATGGTCACTTCCCGTATGGCCTGGGTGCCGTCCTCGACTTCGATGGAAAAGGTCGCGGCGGTGTTGAGGCGCCGACCGTAGTTGCCCTCGGTGAGCCGGATGGTCCAGGTGCGCGTCCGACCGGTGTGGTTGCGGATCGTGATGCGGAAAGGCATCGAGCCCTGCCGCGTCGCCGCACCGAACACGCTTTCGATCTCGGCGAAGGAGTCGGCGTGCCCCCGATACTCGTGCCGGAAGATCGAATCGCCGGCATGGGCGGCGAGGGAGGCCAGGATCTCCAGGGCGGCGAGGAAATAGAGAAGGCAGCGCGGTCGCATCGGGATGAATCGCGAGGGTTCGGAAATCCGTTACGACGCAGAAAGGCGGATTCTTTCCATTTCGCTGTTCAGGAATTTTTCAGGGTCGGGGCGAGGTCGGGGCGCGCGAGGCCGAGCGCCAGATTCGCGGCGAGAAAGCCGGCCTTGCTACCGCAGTCGAAGCGGCGTCCGGTGACCGGCA
>CALDKL010000848.1 GCA_937898895.1 uncultured Verrucomicrobiae bacterium
CATCCTCGCGATCCGCTGCGAGGACGAACCGGCTTTTTATGATGGCGCGAAGCGGGACTATCGATCCGGCATGATGACCACGACGGGAAAATTTTCCCAGCGATACGGGCGTTTCGAAATGAGGTGTCGGGTTCCCAAGGGCCGGGGCTTGTGGCCGGCCTTCTGGATGTTGCCCGAGCCGCCCGCCTGGCCACCGGAGATCGACATTCTGGAGATTCTCTGTCAGGAGCCTGACAAAATCTACCTTTCGAGCCATTGGCCGAACCCGAAAAATCCGAGCGGGGAATCGCTCTCTCAGTCCGGTGAATTCAAAGGAGTCGATTTTTCCAACGGCTTCCACACCGTCGCGATCGAATGGGAGCCGGGTGAGATTCGCTGGTTTGTCGACGGAGAGGAGCGCCATCGCACCCGTCAGTCCGTTCCCGATCTGCCCATGTTCCTCCTCGTGAATCTCGCAGTGGGCGGCTGGGCGCAGCAGCCGACTCCGGAAACGGCCTTTCCCGCCGAGTTCCTCGTCGATTACGTCCGCACCTGGAAGCGGAAAGATTCCTGATCGAAGCTCCGTGCTTCTGGTGGCGGACACCGTTGACGAAGAGGCTTCGGGCCGACGGATGATGTTTCGACGGCTTTACCCCCATCCCAGGAAGAGGGTGGATTCGTGGAACGGAAAAATGATAGGTTCTAAATAAGCTGTTATTTTAATAAAATTAAGTTGATTTAATAAGAAGAGGCACTTAATTTTTAAAACTTCCGTATTATTAATGGTTCGCACCTCTGCTTTCTTATGAAAATGCTGCTTCCGAGTCTTTTGCTGCCTCTCCTTCTGAGCGGGGGGCTCCTCCGAGCCGGTGACACGACTGCGGGCAAGGAACTTGCCCCGCTCGCCCTGCCGGTGGAGTGCGAGGAATGTTTGTCCTACGATTTCGTCGACCTGAAATACGGCTTCAATGACTTTGGCACCGATTTCCACAACGACGGAGAGTTCTACGAAATCGGATTCACGAAATCCCTTGGAGAGCATTTTTACTCGACCGGGAGTTATGCCGATGGTTCCTATCGGCTCGACACTCTACTGAGCTTCACCGGAGTCGAAACGGATCGATATCGGCTCGGGCTGGGATACCGCCAGAAGATCGACGACTGTGTCGATCTCACCCTGGAGGGGGGCATGGACCATATCGATGCCGCATACGGAAGATGTGGCTGCATGGACTATGATTCCTGGGGCTACTATGTCGGCCCCGGCATTCGGGCCCGTTCGGGACGGTTCGAAATGTATGCGAACGCATTGTTCACGAGCCGCGAAGGGGATTACAGCCAGCAATATCTGGGTTTGCTCACCCCCGAAGCCCTCGGAATCGATGAAGATGGCTGGCTTTTCGGTGCCGGCATCGTCTACCACCTGACCCAACACCTGGGATTGACCGCCGGAGCGGAATGGGGGGAACTCGACAATGCCTACACCCTCGGGGTGCGAGTTGAGTTCTGAAGTAACCCGGAGACGACCCCATTCGGAACGCGACGGGCCGGAGGATATACCGGCCCGTTTGCGTAGGGGAGACCTGCGGCTTTGCGTTTTTCGCCGGACTTGCGTTTTGCTCCCGTTTCGGCGAATTTGCCCGCCATGAAATCGACCTTGCCCGCCGTCGCCCTCGTGCTTTCCCTCTCGCTCCCATTGTCGGCCCGGCCCTGGAAGCAGGCCTCCTCCGGAAAGACCGTCGAGGCAGACCTGATCAAAATCGAGGCAGGAAAGGCGTATCTCAAAATGCCGAACGGGTCCACCGGAGTGGTCGAGATTCTTTCCCTGAGCCTGGAAGATCAGGAATACCTCGCATCGGTCGAAAAGGGAGGGGCCGGAAGCGTGGCGGGCGCGAGTGGAGGAGGGGGCTGGCCGACCTTTCGCGGGCCGAAGGGGGATGACATTTCACCCGATACCGGTCTGCTCAAAGAGTGGCCTGCCGAGGGACCCAAGAAGGTGTGGACCTACGATCAGGCCGGCATGGGATATTCCGGCTACAGCATCGTCGGGGGAAAGCTCTACACGATGGGCACCCGCGGAGACGATGTGACCATGGTCTGCGTGGATGTGGCCACCGGAAAAGAAGTCTGGTCGACGGCTTTTTCGAAGGACGATCAGCAGGGGTATGCTTCCGGTTGGGGACATGGGCCGCGCGGAACCCCCACCGTCAGTGACGGACTCGTGTTCGGAGTGGATCCGAAAGGTGCCGTCGTCTGCGTCAATGCCGCCGATGGCAAAAAGGTCTGGGAGAAGCACCTCGTGAAGGATTTCCAGGGGCAGATGGGCGGATGGGGATTCTCCGAATCGCCGCTCGTCGATGGAAACAAACTCCTCATCGCGCCGGGCGGCAAGGATGCAGGGATGGTCGCCCTCGACAAGAAGACCGGAGACGTGATCTGGAAGGCATCCGACCTGAAGCCCGGCAAGGCCGAATATGCCTCCATCGTCGTCGCCGAGATCAATGGAATCCGGCAATACATCAAGCTCTTTGAAGGTGAGGTTGCTGCCGTCGCCGCCGACGATGGACGAGTCGTTTGGACTTCGCCCTGGGGAGGAAAGACCGCGGTCATCCCGACTCCGATCGTCGACGGAAACGAGGTCTATGTCTGTTCGGGCTACGGAGTGGGATGCAAGTTGATCCGAATCGGTTCCGACAACAAGGCGACCGATGTCTGGCAAAACAAGGAAATGGTCAACCACCACGGTGGGGTCGTGAAGGTGGGGGATCATCTGTATGGGTTTTCCGATGCGAAAGGGTTGATTTGTCAGGATTGGAAGACCGGCGAGATGGTGTGGAACGAGAAGGGGCAATTCACTCTCAAGGGGGCTGTCCATGTCGCCGATGGGCACCTCTACGCGCTCAATGAGGATGACGGGACCCTGACACTCGTCGAAATCAGCACGGATGGCTACAAACAGAAAGGTCAGTTCAAGCTCGATCCGCAGAGTTCGAACCGCCATCCGAAGGGCAAGGTGTGGACGCACCCCGTCGTGCTCGACGGCAAGCTCTATCTGCGCGACCAGGAATATCTCGTCTGCTACGACGTGAAGGGCTGAGGCATCGCGACGGTGCGGCAGCAAGGAATGAAGGAAGAGGGTTC